>DASYRS010000508.1:0-12430 GCA_036004205.1 Dongiaceae bacterium | reverse complement strand
GACGGCCCGCGATGGCGGTCTCGCCCGCGATCGTGCCCTTGAAGCGCGAGCCGATGATGCTCTCGTGGACCATCTGGTCGCCGACCTTCATCTGCTTGCGGGCGTGCAGCACGGCCATGCGGGCGCAGGTGCCGGTGCCGGTCGGACTGCGGTCGGAACGCCCTGGCGCCACGATGCAGGTATTGCGCGTCGTCTGACCGACGCCCTGGAACGGCCGGTTGAGCTGGACGATCGAGACGCCGCGGATGCCCGGATTCTCCGGATGCACCACCTCGAGCTGCTCGCGCGCCGCCAGCCGCACCTTTTCGCCCAGCACCGCCAGCTCGCGCGCTTCGTCCGGCACGACATCGTAGCCCAGCTTGGTGGCGTCGACGATCGCGTAGAACATGCCGCCATAGGCAACGTCGAGCTTGATCGAGCCCACGCCTGCAACCTCGATTGCAGCATCCAGCTTGTCGACAAAGCACGGCACATTGCCGAACTCGACCGATTGGCATTTGCCGTCGCGGCACTTGGCGACGGCCATGACCGGCCCGGCTGGCGTATCCACCGTCACCTCCGAGGTCGGCTCCTTCATCGGCACGATCCCGGTCTCCAGCGCCACCGTGACGGTGCAGATCAGGTTGGAGCCGGACATCGGCACATATTCCGTCGGCTCCATGATGATCACGCCGAAATCGCAATCGGCGCGCGTCGCCGGCACGATGAAGTTGAGGTGCCGCGCCACCGACCCGCGCGGTTCGCACATCAGCATCTTGCGGACATGATCATGCTCGCGCTCCATGGTGCGCATCTTGTCGAACATGGTGGCGCCGGCGGGCGGCAGCACGCCGCCTGTGATGACATCCCCGACCTCGCCCTCGGCATGGCAGCCGACGACCGAAATGGAACGGATGGATTGCATTCAGATCACCTTGCCTGGGTTGAGAATACCTTTGGGATCGAGCGCCGCCTTGATCCGGCGCATGACGTCTATCTCCGCCGCCGACCGGCTGTGGCCCAGGTAAGCGCGCTTCAAGGTGCCAATGCCGTGCTCGGCCGAAATGCTGCCGCCGATCCGCCGCACTTCGCCATAGACAATCTCGTCCATCTCGTGCGCGACCGTTTCCAGCGTGCCGCCCGCCCAGGCCGACAGGTGGATGTTGCCGTCGCCGAGATGGCCGTAGACGAAGAACAGTCCCTCCGGCCAGCGCGCCGTCAGCGTCGCCGCTAACCGTTCCGCCAGCGCGCCCAGTTGCGCGGTCGGCGCGCTGACATCGAAATTGATGAGATAGGGCAGCAGGTCGAGCGGCTCGCCCTCGCGGATCCTCCAGAAGCTGCGGGCCTCGCGCTCGGACTGCGCGATCAGGGCATCCAACACCTCGCCACTCTCGATCGCCACCCCCAGGCACTCCTCCAGGCGCGCGCCGTCGCGCTCCGGCTCGCCGCCCTGGAACTCGGTCAGGGCGTAGAACGGATGATTGTCCGCCATCGGCTTGATCCCGGTCGACGGATGATCCGTCACGTAGCGATAGAAATCCGGCCACATCGCCTCGAACGCGCTGATGTGGCCGAGGGCACCCTGCAGACGCCGCAGCAATTTGACGGTCGCGTCGTAGCCGGTGGTGGCGATGAGGGCAGTGCTCTTGCTGCGCGGCCGCGCGTGCAGCCGCAGCACCACCCGCGTCACGATGCCGAGCGTGCCTTCCGACCCGATGAACAGCTGGTTGAGGTCGTAGCCCGCATTGTTCTTCATCACCTTGGTGAGCGCGGTCAGCACCGTGCCGTCCGCGAGCACGGTCTCGAGCCCCAGCACCTGCGCCCGCGCCATGCCATAGCGGATGACGTGGTTGCCGCCGGCATTGGTCGCGATATTGCCGCCGATCTGGCACGAGCCGCGCGATCCGATGTCGAGCGCCAGATAGAGCCCGGCTTCCTCCGCCGCCTTCTGCGCCAGTTCCAGCGGCGTGCCCGCCAGCACCGTCATGGTGGCGCTGTCGCGGTCGACCTCTTCGACGCCCTTTAACCGCTCCAACGACAGCGCGACTTGCCCCGCTTGCGGCGTCGCGCCGCCGGCAAGGCCGGTCAGCCCGCCTTGCGGTACCACGGCGATTCCCGCTGTGTGACAGGCGCGCAGCGCCGCCGCCACCTCCGCGACCGTGCGCGGGCGCAACACGGCGAGCGGACGCTGCCGGTTCACGTTCGACCAATCGCAAGCGTGTTTCTCCAGCACGTCGGGCTCGATTGACACAATCTCGCCCAAAGCGTTAAGCGCGGAATTCAGGAGGTCGAATGACATTGTGCGTGAAGTCCTAGCAGGGGTGCACATATTAGCCTGCCGGCGCTCTCGCGGTCGAGGTTGCCGGCACAAATTGTCGCGCCATTTGTTTATTGCGCAGCGGATTGGCGATAAGGGAGTTACGGCGATGACCGTCTTCTCACGAATGCTTGTGTGCATTTTCGCGGGCGCATTGATCGCGGGCTGTAGCAGCGGGCCGTATCGCTCCGGCAAGGGCAACGATCATCTGGTGATGTACCGACCGGCCAACGTCGAACAGACGAAGCCGGCCGAGACCAGGGTCGTTCAAACGCGCGAAGTCGTCTATGTCCAGCAGCCGCAGGTGATCTATCAGCCGGCCCCGCCGGTCGTTTATCAACCGGCTCCGACCTACCGCGTGGTGAGCTCTCGCCCGGAATACACCGTCGTCACGACGCGCCCGGCGTATCGCTATGTGCCGGTGACGCGCTACTACTATGATTAGGAGGCGATCATGAAACTGCTTGCCATCGTGACACTTATGATCGCCGGTGCGGCACTTGCCGCGTGCGGGACCACGCGCGATAACCGTTTCAACGAGACAGCGTATGCCGACCACAATGGCCCTGAGCGGACATACTACGACCATGACGTGATGTATCGATCGCCCGCCTATGGCGAGCGCTACGTGTATGGCGAAGACGTCGATGTCGTGTATGTGCGGCCGGCTTACCGCGTGGTACCCGTGGCGCGGGATCCTCTGATCTATGACGGCTACTACTATTACCGCGATTGACGCACCTTAGCCGGCGGGAAGCGATCCGCGCTTCCCGCCGGTCATCAATCCCGACCCGGCTAGAACACGCGATCCGTCGGCAGGCCCAGCGCCAGGCTGCCGGCGAACGTCGCCTGCGGCCCGCTTTGCATCGGGTGATAGCGGGCGCCCTGGATGTCGCGGAACCGCCGCTCCAACCCCGCCGTCCGATAGAAGCCGGCACCGCCCGCTGTCTCCATCGCCAGTTCGACCGCGGCGATGGCGTGGCGCGCCGTGAGGCTTCGCCCGATCATCACCTCGTTCGTCGTCTCCGGTCCCGGCTTGTTGCCGCGCACGGCCGCCAGCATGGAGGCATGGGCCAGCTGCGCCCCGCGCAGTTCGGTCTCCATTTTCCCCGCCAGTTCGGTCGTATGCGGATCCGGCCGCCGCTTGCGCGCCAGCTCCAGCGCGATGTCGCGCGCGCTTTCCGCCACGCCGAGATAGACCGAATAGATCAGCGGAATCCCGATCATGACGATGGTATGGAAGACCGGGTGCCATTCGCCGGCCTTGCGCTTCAGGGCAATCCCGGCATCCGGCACCACATGCCCGTCGATCAGCACGTCATGGGATCCCGTCGCGCGCATGCCGAGCGTCTTCCACACCGGGACGATCTTGACCTGCGGCGAATTCATCGGGATGCCGAAATGCAGCACCTGCGGCCCTTCGCCGTCGCCCTCCCACACCGCGCTGGTCATCAGCAGATTGCCGGCCGGCGCGCCTGAGGCGAACACCTTGCGCGCCGTGATGCGAAAGCCACCTTCAACCTTTTCCGCCTTGCCTGAGCCGGCGACCCAGTCCGACCCGCCGCTCGTCAGCAGGATGATCCGCTCGGCTGCCACGCGCTTCAGCAACGCCTCGACCGGCGCCTTCTGATGCATCCAGCGCCAGGCCGGCGTTGCCACGTTATGCGTGTGCATGGAAAAGGCGAGTGCGGTGGAGCCGCAATGACGTGCCAGCTCGCGCAGCATGGCCGCCAGCGCATCGACATCGTGTCCGCCGCCGCCCAGCTCCTTGGGCACGGCGGCCTCGACCAGCCCGGCTGCTTTCAGGGCCTCGTAATTCTCGGCGACGAAGGTATCGGTCTCGTCCAGCTCCGCCGCCTGCCGGGCGAAGTCCTGTCCCAGCCGCCGTGCGATGGCGACCAGGTCGTTCGCCATGGTCACGGGTTTCAGTTCGATTGCGGCCATCGGTGCGCTCCTCAAATCGAGACGGCAATCCCCAATAGCCGGATCATCGCGCCGCCGGCCCCGCCGATCCAGTGCAGGATCTGTATCGGCCGTCCACCGAATCCGGCTGGGAACCGGCAACTGATTGATTTAATGCGGTAACTGCCGGCCGATGGGTTTGCCTCCGGCGCGTGTCGAAGATACCGCTACAGAATCTGTAGTAGCGCCGTGTCGCTGGCGGTCCTAGCATTTCACCGTCCGCGCGCAAGGAGGGAACCATGGATCAGATGGCAGGCTACGGCCAGTTCTGTCCCGTCGCGATGGCGTCGGAGATTGTGTGCTCGCGTTGGACTCCGCTCATTCTGCGCGAGCTGTTGTCGGGGAGCGTACGGTTCAACGATCTGCGCCGCGGCGTGCCGCGCATGTCGCCGACCCTGCTGTCGAAGCGGCTGAAGGAGCTGGAACAGGCGGGCGTGATCGAGACGCGGGCCACCGGCCAGTCCGGCATCGTCGAGTACCATCTGTCGCAAGCCGGGCAGGAGCTGCGCCCTCTCGTCATGTCGCTCGGCATCTGGGGCCAGCGCTGGGTCGAAACGCGATCGTCGCTGAAGAATCTCGATCCGTCGCTCCTGATGTGGGACATGCGGCGCAGCCTGGATCTGACGCCGATGCCGCCGCGCCGCTCGACCATCCAGTTCCACTATCCGGAATTGCCGGTCTCCCGCCAGCACTATTGGCTGGTGATCGAGAGCCGCGTTGTCGACCTTTGCCCGGTCGACCCGGGCTATGAGGTGGACCTGTTCGTCGAATGCTCCCTGCGAACCATGACCGCGATCTGGATGGGTCTGACCAACGTGCAGGCGGAACTGGATGCCGGCCGCCTGGAGCTCTCCGGCGACAAGGTGCTGGCGCGCTCGATGCAGCAATGGCTGGGCCTCAGCCCGTTCGCCAAGGAGAAGAATCGCAAGGCGGCCTGAGGATCGGCAACCTCCGGCGCACCTGGCGTGTTAGGGGCGTGATGGATGTCATCGACGCCCTCATGCGAATTGCTTGAGGAAAAGGCGCGAGCAATTCAGGCAAACTATCAGTGTGATGTCTAAGGGGCGTGCCTGGCGCCCCTTTTTTGTCTGCGCTCTTGCCGCTGGTGTCGTCACTGCAACGCTCGTCTGCGAGAGCTGTTCGTGTAGGCCACTCATTGCAAACACGGAGAGCCTCATGCCCACCACAGCCAAGCATACCACGACGCATCGCCGTGCCGGCGCACGCAGCCGCGCGCAAACCGGCAAGGAAGATGCGGTCAAGCTGCTGAAGGCCGACCACAAGGAAGTCTCGGGCCTGGTCGAGAAATACGAGAACGGCCGTCTCTCGAAGGACCGCAAGATCGCGGTGGCCAAGCAGATTTGCCTGGCGCTGACCGTGCACGCGCAGATCGAGGAGGAGATCTTCTATCCCGCCGCCCGCGAAGCGTCGATCCGCGATGGCGAAGACCTGCTTGACGAAGCGGAAGTCGAGCATGGCTCGATCAAGGAGCTGGTCGCTTCGATCGAAAACGCCTCGCCCGACGATGACGCGCTGTTCGATGCACGGGTGAAGGTGCTGGGCGAATATGTGAAGCACCACGTCAAGGAAGAGGAGAACGAGCTCTTCCCCAAGCTCCGCAAGAGCGACATGGACCTCGCCGAGATCGGCGCGCAGCTCGCGGCCCGCAAGGAAGAGCTGATGCGGGAGCTGAAGGGCGACGCCTAGTTCCTATCGACTGCCGGGCGCCGTTCGCGGCGTCCGGCTTCCTGCCTTCCTCGCAATCAATGGACCGGCATGCCAAAAGCCGAGGCAAGCCGCCGCCGTCACGGCAGCTGCCGCGGCGCCCCACGTCGCGGAATCCAGCACCTTTGCGACGATGACATAGCAGTCGGCCGCCATGCCCAGAGCCAGGAACACCGTCGCCGCGAGCAGATAGGCGCTGGCGATCGGCAGAAACTCCTCGGCATCCTCCCCGCCGAACACGATCCGATGGTGGGCCGCCGGCGCGATCAGCAGGACGGCGGAGAGCGCGATTGCCGCCAAGGCCGCCATGTGCACCAGCGCGGAGCTGGCGGGCAACCTGCCGAACGCCTCGGTCAGGACGACGATCAGTTGGAAGCCGAGCAGGGCCTGCACGCCCGGCAACACGACCCTGGTTTCGGTCAGCACGAAATCGATCCGGTCCTCCAATTTGCCATTTCCGTCTGGCGCCGAAGACGGCAGCGGTCTGGCGCGTTTGGTGAGCTGCATGAGTTCAAGTCCGTACCAGAACGCGAAAGCGGTGAGGCAGAAGACGAGGCCCAGGATCGGCCCCGCCACGCCGCCGATCACCCGGTCGCCGACCAGATAGAGGTCGATGCCGATTGCTAGCGCCAGCATCAGCAACGAGATGTCTATCAGCCAGGTGATGCCGCTCTGCAGACTGGCCGCCGCACCACCTCCCGCCACGATGCGATGATAGGCGCTGGGTGCGATCAACAATGCGACCGCACCGGTCAACAGCCCGAACGCGATCAGGCTGGCATATCGCGAGTTGTCCGGCAGTGCATCGAACAGCTTCTGGAACGGCGCCTGCAACTGGAACCCGAATAGAATCTGCACGCCTAGGATTGACATCCGATTTTCGTCCAGCGCGATCTTGATTTTCGTTTTTGGGGTCATGGCACGACACCGATGGGACCTCGAGTTGATCCAAGATTTCGGCTGCTGCACGCATTGCGAAGTCTTCTGCCGTTCATTTCCAAGAACAATGGGTGACGCGGCGTGTTGCTCGCCATCGGGAGAGACGCAACAAAGGTGTGCAGGCGAATGGAACTTTTGCGTGGTCCGCGAATTAGGCCCTAATGGCCACTCGTAGTGGCGTGGCCGGCGACGTTGACCCCCTCACATCGCCGAGCCGCGGCGACGGCAAGGTCCGCGCCCGTCCCCCCGAGCGCACTCCTTCGCCGTCGCCCTTCGGCGCGATCGGCATAAACCGGCAGAGCACAGCCGCCGCTCGTGCAGCGAGGCGGAGATGGTGAATGGTGCGCTCTGCTCCGCGCCTCCGGCTGTATCTTCGGCTTGATGAAGTATGGTGCCGGCACCGCCCGGCTCCATCGCGCCTCTTCGTGGTGGAAGGCTGGGCTCCTGACTTTTGACGCGCCTTCGCCAGCCGCGTTCCGGTGCAGGATCGGCGCTATTTCAGGCGGCGCGATTTCGCGAACTGGTCGAAGGCGACCACCGCCACCAGGATGAGGCCGATGGTGATCTGCTGGACGTAGGGGTTGACGTTCATCAAGACCAAGCCGTTGATCAGCACGCCGATCAGGATCGAGCCGATCACTGTGCCGAAGATCGTGCCGACGCCGCCGAAGAGGGAGGTGCCGCCGATCACCACCGCGGCGATAACGTTGAGTTCATAGCCCATGCCGGCCACCGCTTCCGAGGAGTTCAGGCGCGCCGAGAGCACGAAGCCGGCGAGGCCGGCCAGGAAACCGATGATCACATAGACCGAGAGCAGTACGCGCTCGACATTGACGCCGGCGAGGCGCGCCGCCTCGCGGTTGCCGCCGACCGCATAGACTTGGCGGCCATAGCGGGTGTAGCGCAGCACGATGAAGGCGACGGCCGCGATGGCGAGGAAGATAATGACCGGAACCGGCACCGGGCCGATGCGCCCCTGTCCCCACCAGCGATAGGCTTCGTCAAAGCCGCTGATCGGGCCAGAGCCGGAGATCATCAGCGCCATGCCGCGAAAGACCGAGAGGCCGCCGAGTGTCACCACGAAAGGCGGCACTTTCAGCTTGGTAATCGCCGTGCCCTGGATCGCGCCACCCAACACACCGACCGCAATCGCGCCCAGCATGGCTGCGAACCAGCCATACCCCGTGGCCTCCGATTCCGAGAGCGAGAACGAGCCGGCGGCGCTGCCCTTGGCGATGAGCGCCGCCGTCAGGCCGGCGACAGCGAGCAACGAGCCGACCGAGAGATCGATGCCGGCGGTCAGGATGACGAAGGTCATGCCGACCGCAATCAGCCCTTCGATCGAGATCTGCCGCATCACGTTGAACAGGTTGAGCGGCTTCAAGAAGCGCCCGTCCGTCAGCACGGTGAAGATGACGATCAGCAGCAGCAGGCAGACGACCGGCGCATAGCGGCTCAGCAGCGGAATGATCCGGCTGCGCGCCGATCGGGTTTGCGCGCGGGGTTTCTCGGTCACAGCCTCGCTCATATCCGTCCTTCTCCAGCGATTGCGGCCCCGGGCCCGGTCTGTTCGATGGCCATCAGATGCATCAGCGATTCTTCGGTCGCCCGGTCGCCCGGCATGCTGCCGGTGACACGCCCTTCGCGCATGGTGACGATCCGGTCGCTGATCGCCATGACCTCAGGCAGTTCGGAGGAGATGGCGATGATGGCGATGCCGGCGCGCGCCATCATGTCGAGTTGCTGATGCACTTCCGCCTTGGCCGCGATGTCGATGCCGCGCGTCGGCTCGTCCACGATCAGCACTTTCGGCTTCAAGGCGAGCCAGCGCGCCAGCACCACTTTCTGCTGGTTGCCGCCGGAGAGATCGGCGATCTGGATGTCCGGCGAGGCCATGCGGATGTCGAGTGACTTGCGGAAGCGCTCGACCAGCGCGGTCTCGGCCTGGTCGCTGACGAACCAACGACCCCAGGTCAGGTCCTTGAGGCTGGAAATCGCGAGGTTGTGGCGCACCGCGAGATCCAGGAACAAGGCCTGCTGCTTGCGGTCCTCGGGAACCAGGCCGATGCCGTTCCGGATGGCGTCGACCGGCGAGCGGAGAGTGAGCGGCTTGCCGTCGATTTCGATCGAGCCGCGCCCAAACGGATCGGCGCCGAAGATGGCGCGGGCAAGCTCGGTGCGTCCCGCCCCCATCAGCCCGGCGAGGGCAAGGATCTCGCCGGCGCGCACATCGATGCTGACATCCTTCAGCAGTGTGGCGTGGGGATTGGTGGGGTCGCGGTCGCGGGAGATGCCTTGCACCTTCATCACGATCGGGCCGGTCGTGCGATGGCCACCGAGTCGGGTGAAGAGCTGGGTGCTCGACCGCCCGACCATCATCTTCACGAAATCGTCGATCTTCAGTTCGCCGACGTTGCCGCCGCCGACCCTCTTGCCGTCACGCAGGACCGTGACCCGGTCGCAGATCTGCTCCACCTCATGCAGGCGATGGGTGACATAGATGATGGAGAGGCCGCGCGCCTTCAGGTCGGCGACGATGCGGAACAGGCCCTCGACCTCGCGCTCCGTCAGCGCGGCGGTCGGCTCGTCCATGACGATGATTCGCGAATCTCTCGAGAGGGCGCGGGCGATTTCCACCATCTGCTGCTCGCCGACCGAGAGGTCGCTGACCGGCATCATCGGGTCAAGGTCGAGATTGAGGTGTTGAAGCACCTTCTCCGTCTCGTCGCGCATCCGCGGCCAGGAGACGAACGCACCCTTGCCCGGCTCGCGGCCGAGAAACATGTTCTCCGCGACCGTCATGGTTGGGATCAGGTTGAACTCCTGGTAGATCGTGACGATGCCGTGCTTCTGCGCATCGAGCGGGGTCTTGAGCTCCAGCGGCTGGCCGCCGAGCGTTATAGAGCCGGCGTCCGGCTGATAGGCGCCGGAGAGGATCTTCAGCAAGGTAGATTTGCCGGCACCGTTCTCGCCCAGCAGACCGTGGATCTCGCCAGGCAGAATCTCCAGCGACACATCGTCCAGCGCCAACACGCCGGGAAAGCGCTTGGTGATGTGCTCCATCCGGAGCAGGGGCTCGCTCATGCGGGGTCTCTTACCGGAAAACGCCCGGCGGATGGATCACCCATCCGCCGGGAACTGCAGGCGATAAGGACTACTAGATCTCGCCGAGGCGTTCGGCCTTGTCGAGATTGTCCTTGGTGATGGTGATCGGGGTCAGCAGCTCAACCTTCGGCTCCGGCTTGGTGCCGTCCCTTAGAAAGGCGACGAGCTTGTCTACGGCCTTCGAGCTCTGCAGGCCGGGGAACTGCTCGACCGTGGCGGTCAGGCTGCCATCCTTCACCCGGGCCAGGGCCTCCGGCAGGGCGTCAAACCCGATCAACGCGATCTTGCCACCGAGGTTGTGCGCCTTCACCGCTTCCATCGCACCGAGGATCATGTCGTCATTGGCGGCGACGATGACGTCCGGTGGGGTCTGCATGCCCGCCAGCGCCGCTTCGGTCACCGACAGGCCTTTGACGCGATCGAACTCGGCGGTCTGCTCGAATACGATCTCGTACTTATCCTTGTGCTGGTCGAGGATGTTATGGAGGCCCTTGTTACGGTCGATGGCGGGGCCGGCGCCGGGTTGACCCTGCAGGTTCATGATCTTCGCGCCGTTCGGGAACAGCTTCATGATCAACTCGGCCTGCGCCTCGCCACCCTTGGAATTGTCGGCCCCGACATGGCCGAGCAGGTCGGGCACCTTGGTGACGTAGCGGTCAATGGTGATGACCGGGATCTTGGCATCGACCGCCTCCTGCAGCGCCGGCGCCATGGCATCGACTTCATTCGGGCTGATGACGATGCCGTTGACACCGCGGGAGATCGCGGCCTCGACGTCCGAGGTCTGCTTGGTCGAGCTGACCTGGCCGTCGCCAACGATGACCTCGACGCCGAGCTTTTCTCCCTCGGCCTTGATCTGATTCATCATGTGGACGAAGAACGGAAACTTGAGTCCGGGCACCGAGCCCAGGATGACGAGCTTGTCTTCGGCCGAACTCGGGCCGGCCATGGTCCCGCCGAGCGCGAGAAGAGAAACGGCAAGCGCCGTGACCCGCAGCGCACCGCCGAGCTTACGCGACATTCTGAGCATCTTGATTCCTCCCAGGTTATTTGTTGATTGAATCGATCTTACGAGGAGGACTGTCGGCCTCCGCGAAACGCATAGTGCATGCAGTGTACAGGCGGAGCATCTTTGATTGCCGCGAACGGTGCGTCAAGCACCTGCCTCTTGCCGCACTGCGGTGATTGCGGTGCACGAATGGTTCGCGATGCTGGTTCGGGAAGGCGGATAGAGGCAATGCAGGACGGCGAAGACGTCCGCCAGGCGCCGGTCAGCAACGGCGCGCCGGTGCGTGCGATACTGATCAACGCCGCGAAAGAACTCCGCGCCACCAGCGATGCCGAGATCCTCGCTCCGCGATCACAGCGGACATCGCCTGCCGCAGAGCGAGATGGTTCAACTGCTATCTGTCAACCGGCAGGTCCTGGCATGGTGACGCGCGTGCCAGCCTGGCGGCTTCGTATGCCGCTTCCGCCAAAGCAAATGTTCGTGTGTTGTCTGCTGCCGAGGTGTCTGCAGCACGTCCATGGTTCAAGGCCTCCAGCATATGCGAGCAGGTGGCGAAGACGCTCTCCTGGACGATGTGCCAGGGGCGTTCCGCCCAGGGCAGTACCGGCGGGTCGGCATCTTCCTTGCTCAACTTACCGTCTGTCGTGAGTTCCAGGATCGAACCCGGCTTGAGAACGATCGCGCCCCTCTGGCCCTCTCGATTCGTACGTGCATTCCACGATCGACACCGCGCCGGACGTATGGCGCATCATGACGGTAGCCGTGTCTTCGCCGCGGACCTTCGGGTTGCGGCGCTGAGTCTCCGCCGAGAGGTGCGCGACTTCTCCGAGCAGGACGCGCGCCATGTCGAGCACGTGGACACCGAGGTCGATCAGGACAAGCCATAGGGTCGTGTGGATCTTGCAAGCAACGGATCAACAGCTTCCGCCAGCAGCTGGAAGCCTATGAGGCGCTGTGCGCGGCCGGGCGCAAGGATGGCATTGGGACTGGAAGGCCATGCGTCAGTTCGGCGAGTTCGCGGACGGCGATATCTCGGCTTGGTCCGTTGCATCCAGCCCCGGCTATGCGACCGCGGCCATGCTCGGTGTTCCTGCGATCACCGAGGACGGCAGCGCCGGGCGATACGACCGTGGCGTTCCCGTGCGAATGCCCCGCGGGGTCGAGAACGTATTGCGCAGCCCAGAGCTGTGTGAGGGCCCCGTCCGAGACTTCCCCCCGGATCTGAGGTGCGCCTGCCGTGACCGTTGGGCCGGGCGACGATCAGCAAGCTCCACGAGGCCAAGCCGGCGTGAACCCCTGCGGAACATCGTAGCGGGGAGGTTTCGGGTGGGGTTGCCTGTGGATGGATCGGCTAAGTGATGGTCGGAGTGAGAGGATTCGAACCTCCGGCCCCT
>DASYRS010000507.1:0-7468 GCA_036004205.1 Dongiaceae bacterium | reverse complement strand
GCTGATGCCGATGTGGTGGCTGCCCTCAACGCCGCCAATTCGGCCAATGCCGCCTACGACCAGGGCAAGATCGACGAACTCGACAAGCAGTGGCGCGCCGAAGTCGGCGCGGCGGCACATCCGCTGATCGACCAGATCATGGCGAGCCCGGCCTCCGCCAAGGCCAAGAGCTGGTGCGATGGCGCGGGCGGGGTCGTGACGGAAGTCATCCTGATGGACAACAAGGGCCTCAATGTCGGCATCTGCGACGCGACCAGCGACTATTGGCAGGGCGACGAGCCGAAATACCAGAACACGTTCCCGAAGGGCGCCGGCACCGTGTTCGTGGACGATGTCGAGCAGGACAGCTCGACCCAGAAGTTCCAGGTGCAGTCCAGCATGACCGTGGTCGATCCGGCGAGCGGCCAGCCGATCGGCGTCGTTACGGTCGGTCTCGATGCCGAAGGACTGATGCAGTAACACCGAGACGGCGAGGACGGGCCGCGGCAGACCCGTCCTTCGCTCCGCCGGTTTCCTTTCAATCGGGATGGCAGCGTGATGACCAACGACGCGCATAAGCGGTTCTGGACCATCGGACGCAAGATCGCCCTCACGGTCTTTGTCGGCCTGGGCGTGGGGTTTGCCGCAGTCCTCGCCTATCAATCGGTCTCGCAGCGCGACATGGTGCTGGAAGCCGTCGATAACAACCGCCTGGCGATCGCCGACATGATCGCGGCGCAGGCGGTGGGCGGCGTCAAGTTCAAGAAAGAGCAGGCGATCGCCAAGGTCTACACCCGCTATCTTGAATCGGACGCTTCCGCGCTCAGCGCCATCGTGGTCTATGGCATCGACGACGCCGTGCTTTCGTCCGGCACCCATGCCAACGCCGCTGCGGTCGATCTCAAAGCCCTGATGCCGGACGCCAAGCCCAAGGTGGAAGAAGGCAAGGTCTTCATTCGCAAGAGCGACGCCAACTTCATCGCGTTCGTCCCGATCATGGACGGCGCGGAAGGGCAGGCGCGCCGCGTCGGAACCCTGGCCCTGGCCTGGACCAACGGTGCCTTGCTGTCGGAGATCAGCAGCCATCTGTGGATCGGCATCGCGATCTCCGCGGCCATCGCCGGCGCGTTGATCGCCGGCCTGCTGTTCGCGATCTGGCAGATCGTCAGCCGACCGCTGGCGGCAATGGCCGGCACCATCGCCAGGCTGGCGGACGGCCAGCTCGACCTCGAAATTCCGGCGCAGGACCGGCGCGACGAGATCGGCACGCTCGGCCGCGCCGTCGCCTCCTTCCAGGCCCAGCTGCGCGAGGTGGAGCAGCTGCGCCATCAGCGCGAAGCGGCGGAGAAGGCAGCCGCTGAGGATCGCCGCCGCGCGCTGCACGAGCTTGCCGCGACCTTCACCGCCAGTGTCGCCGGGATTGTCGACGTGGTGCTAAAGTCGGCCAGGGCCCTGCAGACCAACGCCCAGTCGCTGAAGAGCGCGACCGTCAGTTCGCGCACCGAGGTGGATACCGCGGCGGTCGCCACCGGCGATTCCAACATCAGCGTCTCGCTGGTGGCCACGGCGGCGGAGGAACTGACCGCTTCGATCAACGAGATCGACCGCCAGATGCGCGAAAGCACGGCGGCGTCGGAACAGGCCTTCAGCCAGGTCGGCAGCGCGACCGAAACCATCAACGGCCTGGCGCGCGCCGCCGAAGGGATCGGCGGCATCGTCGAACTGATCAATCAGATCGCCAGCCAGACGAACCTGCTGGCGCTCAACGCCACGATCGAAGCGGCCCGCGCGGGCGAGGCCGGCAAGGGCTTTGCCGTCGTCGCCAACGAGGTGAAGAACCTCGCCAGCCAGACCGCGCGCGCGACCGAGGAGATCACCGGCCAGATCGCGTCCATGCAGGGCATCGCCTCGACCGCCGTCGGCGCGGTCAGCGGCATCAAGGACTCGATCGCCAAGATCAACGACATCGCCGGCCAGATCGCCCATTCGATCCGCGAGCAGGCCAGCGCGACCCAGGAGATTTCCACCAACGCCCAGCGCGCGGCCGAGCGCACCGGCAACGTGAATGAGAGCATTCGCGTCGTGACCGAGACGGTCGACGAGACCGGACGCGCGGCCGGTCTGCTGCTGGACGAATCCAACAACCTCGCCACCAAGGCCACCGAATTGCAGCAGCAGGCCGACGCCTTCGTGCGCCAGGTGGAAGCGGGCTGACGCGCACCAGTAAGCGAGCGCTTCGACAGCCTGCAGCCGGTGCCAGACCGGGGCGGTGGCGACGCTGATCATCTCCGGCACCGGCGATCAGGTGCGGTCCGCGTAGAGTACGGCCAGGATCTGGTCGACCGGGCCGTCCGGCCGCGACTTGATCGGCATCATGAGGCGCGTCACGCGGATGGCCTCGTTCTGGAACATCCACATGGTGTGGATGCAGGGCTCCCCGCTGCGCACGGCCTCCTGCATGTAGCTCAGCATGCGAGAGCCGAATTGGACGTCGACCTCGCTGGCGCAGCGACCGGTCCAGTCCTGGCCGGTCAGCATCACCACTTCCGATCCTTCCAGCCGGTTGCGGAAATCGCGCCCGCCATCGACCGCCTCATAGATCATGACGTGGCCGAGCCAGGGCCGCAGAATGAACACGTCGAACTGGTCGCGGTGCGGGATCTGCTCGTCCACCGCCAGGCTTCGCCAGAGTGCGAGGAGCTTCGACAAGGCCGCTGGTGTCGTCGGCGGCGGAACGTCGACGCGACGCTCTTCGATCGCAGGCTGGTCGGAGTAATCGTCGGTCTCTGATGGGATTTGGCTCATGGTCTCGAGTATCCGACAGATCGATGAGCGATATCATTGCACTCGCCCAGAGGGGCGGCAATCGCCAATATCAGCAGGACTGAAGGCTGCGGCCTAAGAGGGAATTCCGTTCCGCCGCGACCGGCGAGAGTCAGGCCGCCATCTGCTGCGGGTCGACATAGATCACGAGAAAGACCTGGTCGACCGGCCCGTTCGCGCGCGCGCGAACCGGCAGGAGCAGCCGCGTGATCGATTCAACTTCATTCTGGAACACGCGCATGGTGTGGACCATGGGCTGATGCGTGCGCGCCACCTCGCGCATGAACTCGGCGATCTGGCAGCCATACTTGGCGTCGACCTCGCTCGCCCGCTTGCCGGTCCAATCCTCGCCGGTGATCGCGACGATCGAGGTGCCCTCCAGCCGGATGCGGAAGTCGCGCCCGCCATCGAGCATTTCATAGATGCTGATATGACCCAGCCACGGGCGCAGCGTAAATGCGTCGAGCCGCTCGCGGCTCGGCACGCTGTCGCTGCCGGCGGCGTCCGACCAGAACCGCAGAAGGCTGTAAAGCGATTGGGATGCCGACGCCGGCAGCGCGCCCAGCCCCTGCTCGAGTACCGGACGCCGCAATACTGGCGCATTGAAACTCATATGCGTCATCAAGATCGGGATTCCTCGAGACGCCACACAACCATCGGTGCATCGTGTCACTCATTGCAACCGGTAGCAATACCGATAGGTTCCGCAGCCTAGAACGGCTCGTCTTGACACCAGTATCAGTAGGCGCGCGCCAACAAGCCGCTAGTCGTTGTTGCCGAGGGCATAGACCCGCCGGCGCAGCTCGCGCATGGCGAGGGCGGCGGACGGGATCGCTATCATCTCCGACCAGGGGATGGGTTGGCCGACCCGCACCTGTAGCGGCTTGCCGCGCCGCTTATTCAGCTCGCCCACCAGCAGGGCGATGCGCCAGGCGAGGCTGACCTTGCTGGCGGCGTGGAACATCGGGCCGTTCTGCCCCACGAAATAGAGCGGCAGCACGGTCGCCTCCGCCGAGCGGATCAGGCGATAGGCGAAATTCTTCCACGGCAGGTCGTCCGCTTGCGCGAATCTTCGCAGCGGAAATTTCAGCGGCGCGGTCGAGACGCCGCCCGCCGGAAAGATCACGATCGTCTCGCCGGCATGCAGCGCATCCAGCGCACGGCGGCGCGCCTCGATATTGTTGCGCACCGCCTCGTCGGTCTCGTTGAAATCGATCGGCAGGAAATAGGGAATGAGCTCCGGCACCCGCATGAGCTGGCTGTGCGCCAGGATCTTGAACGGACGGCCGAGCTTCTCGGCCAAGGCGCAGATCGCGATGCCGTCGAGCAATCCATAGGGGTGGTTGGCGATGACCACCAAGCGCTCCTGGCGCGGCACCGGCGGCGGCCACGGCTCTCCGCCCATCTCCAGCGAGACACCCAGCCAATAGAGCGCGCTCGACCACAGCGACATGCCGCTCAGCGGCCATTGCACCTGCCAATGCTCGTAGAGCCGCACCAGCGTCGAGCGCCCGCCGACCAGCTCGATCAGGTTGATGAACGCGCGCTCCAGGACCGGCGCGGCGGGATCGGCGTAGGTGAGGGGACTTGCGGTGCGGGCGAGAGCGCCAAGCCTCATGCTGCCCCTGATTGAATGGCGAGTCGGATGACGCATGTCATCAGTACAGTCTATAATGATCGGATGACGGATTGGTGACATCCCCCACCGCATTCGTTTCATCTGATGCATTAAAGGAGCCTCAATGGCACAGCGTCTGAGTTCGGCCGAGCTGGTCACGCGTTTCATCGACGAGACGATGTCGCGCGAAGCGCCGGCGCAGCAGGCCCTGCGCGTGGAGACGCGCAAGATGCCCGGTTCCGGCATGATGAGCCGGCCCGAATCCGATGCGCTGCTGCAGCTGCTCATCAAGCTGACGGGCGCGAAGCGGGTGATCGAGGTCGGCACCTTCACCGGCTCCGGCTCGCTCGCCATGGCGCTGGCGCTGCCGGACGAGGGGCGCATCGTCGCCTGCGATGTCAGCGCGGAATGGACCGCGATCGGGCGCAAGCACTGGCAGCAGGCGGGCGTCGCGCACAAGATCGATCTGCGCCTCGCGCCGGCGGCGGAGACCATCGCGGCGCTGCTGAAAGAAGGCCTCGCCGGCAAGTTCGACATGGCGTTCATCGATGCCGACAAGACCGGCTACGACGCTTACTACGAAGGTGGCCTGAAGCTGCTGCGGCAGGGCGGGCTGATGGTGCTCGACAACATGCTGTGGAGCGGCGACGTCGCCGATCCCGCTAAGCACGACGCGGACACCGACGCGTTGCGCGCTCTCAACCTCAAGATCAGGGACGACAAACGGGTGGATTTCTGCTTGCTGTCGGCGGATGACGGCATTCTACTGGCGCGCAAGCGCTGACAACTGCTGGAGGCTGGCAATGAATACGGAGCAGCAAGTCGCGAAGCACTATACGCACGGCTCCCTGCAGCAGGTGATCGTTGATGCGCTGAAGCGGATGGGCAAGGACCCGGAGCGATTCGCAGCCAAAGATCTATCGACTGGCGATGAGCTTCATCTTGGGTGGTTGCCAGCGACCGCCGCGCTGGCCAAGGATCTCGACCTCGGACCAGGCATGCATGTGTTGGATGTCGGCTCCGGCATCGGCGGACCCGCGCGCTACTTCGCCGAAGCCCACAAATGCCGCGTTACCGGCATCGACCTGACCCAAGAGTTCGTGGACGTGGCGAACGAACTCACGCGCCGCTGCGGGCTCGGCGATCTCGCCTCGTTCCGCCAAGGCAGCGCACTTGACCTGCCGTTCGGCGCCGGCACCTTCGATGCCGCGACCCTGATCCACGTCGGCATGAACATCGCTGACAAGGCGAGGCTGTTCGACAATGTGCGGCGGGTGCTGAAGCCTGGTGCCTTGTTCTGCGTCTATGAAGCGATGCGCGCTGGCGAGGGCGATCTGCCGTATCCGATGCCCTGGGCGGATACCAGCGAGACCAGCTTTGTCGAGACGCCGGAGACCTATCGCCGCCTGCTTGGCGCGGCTGGATTCGAAATCGAGCGCGAAGAGAATCGCCTTGCCTTTGTGCTCGATCTGGCGCGTGAGATGCGAGAAAAGACCGAGAAGAGCGGCATGCCGCCGCTGAACCAGCAGATCCTCATGGGCCCCACTTTCCGAGAGCGTATCGGCAATGTGATGAGAACGCTCGAACGCGGCACCATCGCGCCGATGGAGATGATCGCAAGAGCCGTTTAGCGACGAGTCCGTACCGGATCGCTGTGCGCGCGCCTACCGAAATGCGATGAACCGCTAATCCTTGTCCGCCTTGCGGCGCTGCGGAAGCATGGTGACCAGCATGGCGCCTTTCTCTTCGGAGACGTCGAGCTCGGCGACGCCGTCCAGCACCTTCGCGGCGGTGCGCAGGGCGCCCCAGGCGATGGTGAGCGGGCGTTGCGCCGATTTGCGGTCGGTCGGTTCGCGGGCGGCTTTCAGGATCTCGGGCACCGGTTGGGCGCAGCCGCTGGTCTGGACCGTCATCAGCAGTTTTTCATCGGACCCGCATTGCGCGCGCAACAGGACCTTTCCGCCATGCTCCGCGCAGCCGAGCGCGAAATCCAGCACCGCCTCGATCAGCTTGCCGAGTTGCCGGCGCGGCAGATGGACCAGCAGCGCGCTCGTCTCGACCTCGGCCTCCATCACGATGCGGCGGCGCTCCGCGTTGCGCTGGCGCTTGCCGAGAATCTCCAGCACCAGCTCGCGCAACTCGGTTTCGGCGGCATTGTCCTTGCGTCGTTCCTTGTCCGGATGGGCGGCGCCGTCCAGCAGCGCGCGCGCCTGGTCGATGCCGGACAGCGCCTCCGACAGATAGCTCTTGTAAATGGCGACGCCCACCGGGCCGAAGATCTCGTCCGTCATCATGTTGAGGTTGCGGCCGATGAGGTCGAGGCGCGTCGTCACCTCCTTGGCCAGCTCATGCAGCAGCTCTGCATTGGCGCGCAGGCCGCTGGCGCCGTCGCCCGGCGCCATCCCTTGGATTGCATTCTGGATCGCGGCCTGGCCCATGGCCGCTTTCGGCGTTGCCCAGTCGACCTCGCGCAGCACGCAGGCGGTCAGGTGCCGGCCGAAGCGCTGATAGGAGCTGGCCAGCACTTCGACCGGCCGGCTGAATCCGCCGGGCAGGCGCAGGATGGCAAGAGCCGGCCCGCGCAGGGTCTCCAACGCCTCGGGCGTCCAGGTGGCGCCACGTCCGTCATCGACCGCGCGCGTGACCAGGGCGGAGAAGGGCGTGCCGATGAGGGCGCCGCCGCTGAGCCCGAACATGCGTTCCGCGATTGCGTTGGCAAGGTCGATGGCGCCGTCCTGCCTGATGGCGACCACCGCTTCCGGCAGCGCATCGAGCAGGGCGCGCGCGTGCTCGTCGGTCTCGTCGTTGGCGGTCGCCATCCAGTATTGCAGGGAATCGTCGCGCAGCTTGCGGCGTTCCAGGCACGCCGAAAAACACAGCCGGGCCACCGAGCGGTCCAGCGGCTCGCGCAGCACGTCGTCGATTCCAATCTCGATGGCTTTCTGGGTGGGCGTGCTCTCGACGTCCGCGCTGATCGCGACGCACACGATGCCGGCGAGCAGCGCGTCGCCGCGCAGCGTCTCGATCGCCGCCAGATGCGCGGCGCCT
>DASYRS010000506.1:0-2120 GCA_036004205.1 Dongiaceae bacterium | reverse complement strand
CGCCGGGCGCGCCGGCAGCGTCGTTCGGCGCGCCGCAGCAGCCACCGCCGGGCTGCCAACAACTTTTGAGCAGTCGGGACGAGACTGCCAAGCACGGCAAGGCGTTGCAGGCCGCCGGTGAGAAGAAGGCGCCGCCTGAGGAGCTATGCAAGCTTTTCAAGGCCTTCCTCGCCGCCGAGAGCAAGATGGTCAAGGGCTTGCAGGAGCACAGCGCGACCTGCGGGGTTCCTCCCGAGGTCCTCAAGCAGGTCAAGGACGGACACGGCAAGGCCTCGGAGGTCAGCAAGAAGGTTTGCGATATGGCGGTGCAGGGGGCCCGCCCGGCGGGTCCGACCCTGAGCGATGCCCTTGGCACCACGCCCATGGTGCCGGATGCTTCGACCGCGACGAAGAAGCCGCAATCGACCTTCGACACGCTCACCGGCAGTCCCTTGGCGCGATGAACCGCGGCGCGGGCCGCGTCGCCGATTCGACCGGTAACTGGGTCGACAGCTTCGCCCCGTCCTGGACGCGCCCTTATCTGCGGCTGGCCCGGCTCGACCGGCCAATCGGCTCCTGGCTCCTATTGATGCCGTGCTGGTGGTCCGTTGCGCTGGCCGCGGTTCACGCGGGGAACGGCGTCAACGTCTGGCACCTCGTCCTCTTCTTTATCGGCGCCTTCGCCATGCGCGGAGCCGGTTGCACCTGGAACGATATCGTCGATCGCGATCTCGACGCGCGGGTTGAGCGCACGCGCTCGCGACCCATTCCTTCCGGGCAGGTGACTGTCGCCGGCGCCGCCGCCTTTCTCGTGCTGCAGGCGTTGACCGGGCTCGCAGTCCTGCTGCAGTTCAATCGCTTCACGATCTATGTCGGCCTCGCCTCGCTCGCGGTGGTCGTTGTCTATCCCTTCATGAAGCGGATCACCTACTGGCCGCAAATCGTACTCGGCCTTGCCTTCTCCTGGGGCGCGCTGATGGGATGGCCGGCGACGTTCGCGCGGCTCGATCCGCCCGCCTTGCTGCTCTATGCCGGCGCCATAGCCTGGGTCATCGGCTACGACACGATCTACGCGCACCAGGATCGCGAGGACGATGCGCTGATCGGCATCAAGTCGACGGCGCTGCTCTTCCGCGAGCGCACCAAGCCGATGCTCGCAGTATTCTACGCGCTTGCCGTCGCGCTGATCGCTTGGGCCGGATTGAGCGCCGGTGGCGGGCTGATCTTCGCGCTCGGGCTTCTCGCCTTCGCCGCGCACCTCGCCTGGCAGATCGCACGCCTCGACGTCGACGATCCCGTCAATTGCCTGGCCGTGTTCAAATCCAACCGCGATGCCGGCCTCATCCTGTTCGCGGGGCTGGCGCTGGATGCGGTCGCGCGCCACGCGTTTTGAGGAACTTGCCGCTGTCGCGGCGTTCAGCGCCACTCATGCCTGTCGAGGAGACCGCGATGTTGCAGGGCGGATGCTTTTGCGGCCGGATTCGTTACGAGGTGGCGGGCCGCCCGTTCCACGAAACGAATTGCCATTGCTCGATCTGCCGGCGGACCACCGGCGCGCCGTTTGTCGCCTGGTTCAGCGTCAGGCCGTCCGAGTTTCGAATCGTGCAGGGTCATCCCTCGCGCTTCCGCTCGAGCAGCAAGGCAACCCGCAGCTTCTGTCCCCATTGCGGCACCCAGCTGACGTTTCAAGCCGACGACTATCCCGATGAGATCGACATCACGACCTGCAGCCTCGATCATCCCGAAGCCGTGCCGCCGCGCGACCAAACCTATACGAGCAGCAAGGTGCAGTGGATCGAACTGGCCGACGGGTTGCCACGATATGCGCAGGCGCGATCCTAGTGGCGAGGCTGGCGGTCCGGGCCGTTCCTCGCCTCTAGCTGGTGACCCGCGTGGCGAAGTACTCGGCTTGCAGCTGCCAATTGGCGCCGCCATCGGACGAGCGCTCGCCGAGCCAATGGAATGAATCCGGCGTGATCTCGGTGAAGCGCCAGCGCACCGCGGCACCGGTGTCGCCGTTACCCTCCTGCACGATGTCGTTGCCCTGGGCGCGGCCGATCTGGCGACGGTAGAGCTGCTTGAGCGGATCGCTCCAGAAGATGTGCCAGGCGTCGATGCCGGGATCGTAGACCCGCAACGTC
>DASYRS010000505.1:0-5170 GCA_036004205.1 Dongiaceae bacterium | reverse complement strand
TTCTCGATCGTCACGTTCCGGCTATTGTACTGAAGGCGGATCGCATTCCGGGAATAGCCCGAGACCGTCGCGTCCTCGACCGTGAGCCCGTTCACGCTCGCCGACGTCGAGGAGCCGGAGGCTAAATCCTCGATGAAGCGGCTGACGTTGGTTGCGGTCGTCCGCTTGATGGTGAGGTCCGCGATATCGCCGGCAATGCGGAACGCGCCGTTGCCGACGTTCTTGACCGCGAGGTCGGCGAATTTCAGGTGATTCGCGCCGGCCAGCAGGCGGAACAGCTCGCTTCCTTCGCTGAGGCCGGGCGTCCAAGGCGACGCGCGCGTTCCGACGATGGTCGCTGCCATCGGCTGGCCGCTGCTGTTGGAGCCGCGGATGGTCACGGGCGCGCCGGCCGCGCCGCCGTCGTCGATGCTGATCTGCTGCGTGACATGATAGGCGCCTTGGTCGGCAAGCAGCCGCACTTCGCCGCCGGAGCCGGCAGCGGCGATGAAACCTGGCAGGTTGGAGAGTGTTCCCGCGTTCGCCGCCGAGGAGCCGTCACGCTTACCGGAACCGGTGGGAGAAATGTACAGGAGAGCCATGGAGTGCCTTTCATAATCCTTGCAGACAAATCGACCTTGTCCGGGCGAACGGTCTTCAGCCGCCGCGCCCAGCGAAACTCCCCAAGTATCAAAAAGCGATTGCGCGTCGTGAACCGATACGCGATCGGCTCAAGGCGCAGTCATGTGACCCTTTGTCGGTCTTCCCCCACGCAGGCGAAGGCTTACCACCCGACGCTGTCGCGTCACCTACCGCCGTGCGAGCATTCAACTCTTATATCAGTTAGCGGCGCGCGGTCGACTATGTCAACTGGGCGAGCGCCAATTTGCCGCAATCACAGACTCGACAGATTGCTGTTGCGCCAATGTCAGATCGGCGAGGCTCGCCGGCGGCGCGGAGAGGGTCGACATCGCACTGACGAGCTGCTGGACCTGCGCGGCCGCCAGCGTGGTGCCGTCGCTGAGCTCGAAATGGTCGAGCTGACTACCGGCGCTGGAGTACCAGCCCTGCAGCGTGGCGTGATCGGCCCCGCCGAGCACGCTCACCACGAGATTGTCGCCGCTGCGTTCGAACCAGAGCTGGTCCTCGGCAATGCCGCCGCCGAACACCAGCCGGTCGGCGCCAAGGTCGGTGTCGGCATTGGAAATGAGGTCGCTGCCGCCGCCGAGGCCGAACAGGTAGGTGTCGGCGCCCTGCCCGCCGGCCAGCGTGTCATTGCCGGCGCCGCCATCCAGGATGTCGTTGCCGTTCCCGCCACTGAGGATGTTGGCGGCGCCGTTGCCGATGATCCGGTTGTGGCCGCCATTGCCGGTGCCGTTGATGGCGCCGGTGCCGGTCAGAGTCAGGTTTTCGACATAGCTGCCGATCGCGTAGGTGACGGAGCTCAGCACCGTATCGATGCCTTCGCCAGTCCTCTCCAGCACGACGTCGGTGGTGTTGTTCACGACATAAGTGTCGTCGCCGGCGCAGCCGACCATCGAATCGTTGCTGGCCCCGCCATCCAACAGGTCGTTGCCGAGCCCGCCATGGAGATAGTCGCGGCCGTCCTCGCCCATCAGCCAATCGTCGCCAGCGTCGCCGTAGATCTTGTCGTTCTGGGTGCCGCCGCGGATCGTGTCCTTGCCATCGCCGCCACGAATCAGATCGACGCCGGCATCGCCATAGACGAGATCGTTGCCCGCGCCGGCGGTGATGGTGTCGTTGCCGCTGCCGCCGCGCAGCGTATCGTTGCCGCCAGCGCTGGCGATGATGTTGTTCAGAATGTTGCCGGTGCCGACGAAATTGCCGGTGCCGACATAGGTCAGGTTCTCGACGTTCGCCGCCAGCGTGTAGCCGGAGAGGCTGGCCTGCACGAGATCGGTGCCCTGGCTGGTGGCCTCGATCACCGTGTCGCCGGTCGCATTCACGATGTAGGTATCGTTGCCCGCGCCGCCGGACAGAAGGTCGCCGCCCGCGCCGCCCGCGATGACATCGTTGCCGGCGGTGCCGGTTTCCACCACGTCGACGAGGTTGATCGTCACGCCCTGGCTGCAGGAAAGGCCGCCCTGATCGGTGACCTGGACGGTGAGGCTGTAGGATGGCTGGCTCTCGAAATCGAGCACGGCGCCGCTCTTGACCCGGATGTCGCCGCCCACGATCTCGAATAGGTTGGTCGCGCCGCCCACCAGCGCAAAGCTGTGGCTGTCGCCGGAATCGGGATCGGTTGCCGCGAGGGACGCGACCCAGGTGCCGGCCGCCGCGTTCTCTTCGACCGTTCCGCCCGCCATGACCAGCCCGGTCGGCGCTTCGTTGGTGAGGATGACCGACCCGCCGCGTACCAGCACGAGGGCCTGATAGAGCAGCGGGATCTCGGTGTTGCTGAGATGCAGGGTCGCGCCGCCCTGGGTCAGATCGAACAGGGTCTGCGGCAGCAGCGCGTCGGAGAAGGTGAACCCATCGATCGTGACGTCGGAGCCGTCCGCCATCCAGACGTGGATCGTGCTGGCGACGCCGCCGCTATGCACCGGGCTGAGGCTGACGCTGTCCTCGAGCGTGATCGAATCGCTCCAGAAGCGGTAGTTGCGGTTGTTGCCCTCGGCAACGGCGCGCACCAGAACCGTGTTGCTGGATTTGAGGTCATAGCCGGCATCGGTATTGCCGGAAGCGACCGTGTCTTCGAACCGCACATTGTAGACGCCGCGCTCGGTCGTGAAGCCGTCGCCGTTCCAATATTCGCTGGCGGTGCCGTTGCCATAGCTGTTCTTCATCTCGGTGTGGGAGATGAGGACGTCGTGTACGGTCCCGTCGAGCAAGATGCCGGAAATGTAGAGGCCGCCATTCTGGTGCTGGCTGTCGCCGACCACGTTCTCGATCACCACGTTGTGGGTGTCGTATTGCAGGCGGATGGCAGCCCGCGAATAGCCCGTCACGTCGACGTTCTGGACCGTCAGCCCGTTGATGCTGGCGGAGGTGTTGGTGCCGGAGACGTAATCCTCGATGAAGCGGGTGACGTTGGTCGCATCGACGTCGCGGATCGTGAGGTTCGAGATGTCCGCGCCGGCGCGGAACACGCCGTTGCCGAAATTCCTGACCGAGAGATCCTCGAACACCAGGTTGTTGGCGCCGGTGAGCAGGCGGAACAGGTCGCTGCCCTCGCTCTGGCCCGGCGTCCAGTTGGCGGGGCGCGATCCCGCAATCTGCGCCGCCATCGGATTGCCGTTGCTGTCGATGCCCCGGATGGTGATCGGCGTGCCCGCCGTTCCGCCGGAATAGATCGATAGCGGGGTGTTCTGCTGGTAGGTGCCCTGGTCCGCCACCAGCAGGACCTCTCCGCCCGGTCCTGCCGCCCCGATGAACTTGTTCAGGCTGCCGAGGGTGCCGGCATTCTGGATGGAGGAGCCATCGCGCAGGCCCGAGCCGGTCGGCGAAACGTAGAGCGTTGCCATCGCGTACTTCCTTAGCGGGATTTCAAGGTCGCGATGTCCGGCCAAGCCCGCGAATATGAGCGCCTCGACTGACTCGCTGCATGAATAAAAGGCGATAATTATTAATCGATAGCTAATACTGCAGTATACAATTCGACCTAATACTTGATATCAAACTAAAATTTTATAGAAATAATGAATAGTTCCTGCACCACGGAGTGGGAATACTGGAGGTCGAAAATGTTTCCGCCGCGCGCGTCGACGCGTGTGTTGACAGGGCGCGGTATCGAGCATTCAATGAGAAAAAGTTCGGCGTGCGCGGGGAGCGCCGCGTGGGAGGAGCAGCGCCTATGACGACGGTTCTGGTGGCCGACGATCATCCGTTGTTTCGCGAAGCGATCGCGGATGCCTTGCGCCACATGTTCGACCGGGTCGGCGTCCTCGAGGCTGGCTCGATGACCGAGGCGATCGATCAAGTCGCCAATACCAATGACATAGACCTTGTGCTGCTGGACTTGCGCATGCCGGGCATGAGCGGGGTCAAGGGCGTGCGCACGCTGCGCCGGCGGCGCCCCGACATCCCGATCGCGGTGATCTCCGCCCTCGACGACAGCATGGTGGTGCAGCAATGTTTCGATGCCGGCGCGATCGGTTATATTCCTAAGTCAATGCCGCGCGCCGGGATCGCCGACGCGATCCAGACCATCCTGGATGGCGGCAGCTTCGCGCCCGACGACAGCCTGGTCGGCGCCGCCGCGCGAGCCGAAGAAAAAGATGAGGGCGAGGAACTGGACGACGCGATGCGCTGCCGGTTCGAGCTGCTCACCAACCAGCAATGGAAGGTGCTGGAGCTGATGGCCCAGGGCCTGCTCAACAAGCAGATCGCCTATGCGATCGACGTCCAGCTGACGACCGTCAAGGCACACGTCTCGAGTTTGTTGCAAAAGCTCGGCGTCTCGCGCCGCACGCAGGCGGTCATCCTGTACCAGAAATACTGCCGCCAGGCCTCACTCTCGGACCGAGGCAATCAGCGCCCTTAGCCGCGCCGGCTTGATGGGTTTCAGCAGCAGGCTGACGCCTTCGACCTTGCGCACGTCCTCGCGGATCGCCGGATTGTGGTCGGCCGTGATGATCGCCGCCGGAATGCCCGCATTAACACGGTTCCGGATGGCGTTGATCGCCTCGGTGCCCACCCGGCCATGATCGAGGTGATAGTCGACCAGCAGCAGCTCCGGCTTTTCCCCGGTCCGGTCCAGCTCGGAGAGAGCAGTCTCCGCGTTGGAGGCGGCGATCACGCGGCAACGCCAGGTGTCGAGCAGGCTGGTCATGCCTTCCAGCACCTGCGCCTCGTTGTCGATCACCAGGACGCGCACGCCGTCGAGCGTGGTATGGCGGGGCCGGCGCTGGCTCTGCGCCACCCGCGGCTGGCCGATCGTCTCGGCGAGCGGAACCAGCACCGAAAACACCGAGCCCTTCCCCACCTTCGAGCGCACTTCGACCGGATGGTCGAGCAGGCGGCTGATCCGGCGCACGATGGATAGGCCGAGGCCGTAGCCCTTCGCGCCGCCGGCGAGGTCGGCGAGGCGGCGGAACTCCGCGAAAATCTCGTCGAACTTGTCCTTCGGGATCCCGATCCCGGTGTCGGCGACCTGGATCTCGGCGAACTTGCCCCGCCGCCGCACGCCGAACAGAACCTTGCCGTTCGGCGTGTAGCGGCACGCGTTGGT
>DASYRS010000504.1:0-13669 GCA_036004205.1 Dongiaceae bacterium | reverse complement strand
GATGTCCCAGTTCGCGGCGATATCGCCGTGAGCCAGCTTGTCGCTGTGGGCGCTGACGTAGTTGTTGAACATGATGACGACGTTGCCGCCGTCTTCCTGCTGGATCTGCTGCATCTCGGAATACATCGTCGCGCGCTTCTTCTGGTCGGTCTCGGAGCGGGCGGCCTTCAGCAGCTCGTTGAACTTCGGATTCTTCCAGAACGCGTCGTTCCACGCCGCATCGTCGGCGTAGGCGGTCTGGAACATCCAGTCGGCAGTCGGACGGCCGTTCCAGTACGACATGCACCAGGGCTTCTTCATCCAGACGTTATCCCAGTAGCCGTCGTCCGGCTCGCGGACCACGTTGATGTCGATGCCCGCCTTGGACGCGCTGTCTTTGTAGAGGATCGCGGCGTCGACCGCGCCGGCAAAGGCGGCGTCAGCGGTGGACAGGTCGACCTTCAGCGAATCCAGGCCGGCCTTCTTCAGGTAGGACTTCGCTTTCTCCGGATCGTAGTCGTGCCGCGGCTGCGGGTCGATCGCGAACTGGATGGTCGGCGCGATCGGGTTGTCGTTGCCCGGCGTGCCGTGGCCGAAAAAGATCTTGTCGACGATCGCCTTGCGGTCGATGGCATATTTCAGCGCCAGGCGGACATTGACGTCGTTGAACGGTGCGACCGTCACGTTCATCGGGATGACGTAGTGGCCATAGCCGGTCACTTCCGTGATCTTGACGCCGGGCG
Organism: Dongiaceae bacterium; assembly: GCA_036004205.1. GTDB lineage: Bacteria > Pseudomonadota > Alphaproteobacteria > Dongiales > Dongiaceae > Dongia_A. The sequence continues at coordinate 12,947 of DASYRS010000504.1, read as the reverse complement.
TCATCTTGACCAGGTCGAGCGTCTTGAGGTCGCAGCGATCCATGTAGTCGATCTCGCCGGCGGTCAGGGCCGCCGTGCGGGCGGCGACATCCGGGATGCACAGCATCTCGAACTCGTCGAACCAGACGTCCTTATAGAAGTTCTCGTTGCGCACCATCTTGGCGCTGACGCCGGGCTCGAACTTCACCAGCTTGAACGGGCCGGTGCGGATGCCGGACTGCCAATCGACGTCGCCATCCTTGGCCGGCATGATCGGCGTGTGATAGTCGCTGGCCAGGAACGGGAAGTCGGCATTGCCGCCATCCAGCGTGAAGACCACGTTGTCGCCGTCCGCTTTAAGGTCTGTGATGGCCGACAGGATCGACTTCGCCGCCGACTTGGAATCCTTGCCCATGTGATGGCGGTAGGACGCGACGACGTCGTCCGCGGTGACGTTCTTGCCGTTGTGGAACGTTGCGCCTTTGCGGACCTTGAACACCCACTTCTTGGCCTCGTCCGAGGGTTCGAAGCTCTCGGCCAGATCGGGCGTGATTTCGCCCTTGGCGTTCATTTCGGTGAGGCTGTTGCCGATCGCGCCCCAGCCCATGGTGCCGGTGAACTGGTCGGGGTAGGTCGCCGGGTCGAGCGAGTCCGTGGTCGCGCCATGACCGACGCCCATCCTCAACGTGCCGCCCTTCTTCGGTTCGGCCTTTGCCGCCTTGACGAACAGCGTCTCGGCAGCCGTGGCCGTGAGGCCGGCGGCCAGCGCCAGCTGGACGAACTGGCGGCGCGAGACCTTCCCGCGGCCGACCAGCTTTTGCGCCAGCTTCAGTTTCTCCATGCTCTCAGACATCGAAACTTCCCTCCTTCGAGTTTGGCAAAAGCGATCCTGCCCGCTGCCTCGCGCGGGTCAGTTGGATTTTCTTCGTAGAGGCCAAGCCGGCGGTTGTTCCGCATCAGCTCGTAGGCCCTCCCTGCGTGTCAGTTCTTGTTTGTTTTCCGATGCGTGGCGCCTGATCTCGCCCGCTCGGCTCGTGTCTCGGGTACGCTGTCACGGACCTCCAGGTCCGTCAATCTATCCCTACGTCATTCGCCGCCCGCTTCTTGACTTATTCCGACGGTCTCAAGTCTCTGCGCGTCGCGCCCGCGTTGGTTCGCTTGGTTTTTCAGGGCTTGGCCGATTGGTCAGGCTTTCTGTCAGCGGCCGAGGCTCACGCCTCTTCCCGGCGCAGCGCCTGCGCCATGCAGTGGATGCCGCCGCCGGTCTTGGAGATCTCGCTCATGTCCATCTCCGCGATCGTGAAGCCGCGCGCCTTTAGGGCTTCGATCAGCGTCCGGCTGTGCTTGGGCGCGATCACCCGGTCCTTGCCGAGCGACATCACATTACAACCGAGTGTCACAGTGTCCTGGAACGGGACGGGGATGATCTCGATCTTCTTCGCCTTCAGCCAGGCGACCACGTCGGGCGCCGTCGTTTCCAGGCATACCGCCGCCAACTTCTCGGCGATCATGACGACCATCAGGTCGATATGGACGTAGAACGGGTCGAAGTAGGTCGGCTTCACCTCCCAGCCTTCCTTTTCGAACCAGCCCTTCACCTGCTGGACCGCCTCGTCCTGGGTGCGCTCGCCGCCGCAGCCGATGAGGACGCAGCCCGGCTCGATCACGTTGAAGTCGCCGCCCTCGAAATGGCCGGCGGTGATCATGTCATAGATAGGAATTCCCATCGCCTGATAGCTGCGGATGGCGGCGAAATTCTCGCCCCGGCGCCACCAATTGGCCATGTTGGTGATGACCGCGCCATACGGCGTCATAAAGCTCGAGTCCCGGGCATAGACCTGGTACGGCAGGTTCGGGTCCATCTGGTGATAGTGGACCCTTACGCCGAAATGCTCGTAGGCCTTGATCAATTCGGCGTGCTGCTTTTTCGCGACCTCGATGTTGCACGGGCTTTCGCGCAGATACTTGCGCGACAGCGAGCTGGTCGAGAGGTGCTTGATATGATCCGCCTTGGCCAGCAGCACGTCGGTCAGCACGCCATATTCCGACTTGCATCCCCAGTAATTCATCGCTGGCGTGCCGCCGCCCTCGGCGCGGCGCTTCAGGCTGAAGGTTTCGGTGGTGGTGCTGGCAAGGGGTGCGTTCACGGGCTGGGCCTCCTCAAAGGACGGAGCGGTCAGCCTAGCGTGAAGGCGATTTGCTGAAAATCGAATAGATTTCGCCAAATTGGTGAGTTTTATTCATCTGAGCGCGATACTTTTAATCCCCGCCGGCCGAAGTGCCGGCTTCTTCCAATCGTCCGGTGATCCAGCTTCGGAATGCTTTCACCAGCGGCTGCCGTAGCCGCCCGCGATCGGCCACCAGATAGTACGAACTGGGTGCGCGGATCGCGAGCGGGAAGGGCCGCACCAGCCGCCCGGCGGAGAGCGCGCCGCCCGCGATGATCGGATCGCCGATCGCGATGCCTTGTCCCGCCAGCGCGGCCGCGATCACCAGGTGCATGTCGGAGAACACGATGCCCTGCGCCGGGTCGACCTCGTCCGCGCCGGCCGCCATCAGCCATTGCGTCCAGTCGCTGTGATCCGCCAGATGCAGCAATGTCACCTTGGCGATGTCGTTCGGCTCGGCGAGCCCACCGCAGGCGTTGATGAGCGTCGGTGAGCAGACCGGCGTTTCGTGCAGGTTGGCCAGCAGCTCGTACCACTTGCCGCTCCACTCCCCGCGGCCGAAGGCGATGAAGATATCGATGTCGGCGGCGCTCACATCGTCGAACCGCTTCGGCGTGACGACGCTGATGCGGGCCTGGCGGTGCGCGTTCTGGAACGCGCCGATCTCCGCGCACAGCCAGAAGCCGGCGAAACCCGGCGCGCAACTGATCACCAGCCGGCCGCTGAGCGCCGCGTCGGCCGATTTCGCGCGGGCATCGGACAGGGTCTGCAAAGCTTTGCGCACTTCGCGTGCATAGGATTCGCCGCGCGGCGTCAAGGCGACACCGCGCCCGTCGCGCTCGATCACCGCGAAGCCGAGCTCGCTTTCCAGGAACCGCAACTGGTGGCTGATCGCGCTGCGCGTGACGTTGAGCTCCGCGGCGGCCCGCGTCACGCTCCCCAGCCGCGCCACCGCATCGAGCGCGCGCAGCGCGCTGGTCGACGGCAGGGCCATCAGAGGTCAGGGATCAGGTATCAGTAACCAGAGGGCAACGCGCCCTTCTGATCCCTGATTCCTGATACCTCATCACCGGCTAGTGGCCGCGCCTGATACAGAAGTCCACCACCTCGACCAGCGAGCGCTTGTCCGCGCTGTCGGGGAAGATGCCGAGGGCGTCGCGCGCGACCGCGCCATAGTACGTTGCCCGCTGCACGGTGTCGCCAAGGGCATTGTGCTTGGCGATCAGGCGCTGCGCCTCGGCCAGGTCGCTCGCCGCCTGCTCCTGCCGCTCCAAGGTGCGGCGCCAGAAATCGCGCTCGGCCTCGTCGCCGCGCAGGAAGGCGAGGATGACGGGCAGGGTGATCTTGCCTTCGCGGAAATCATCGCCGACCGTCTTGCCCAGCGCTTCCTGCTTGGCGGAATAATCGAGCGCGTCGTCGATCAGCTGGAACGCGATGCCGAGGTTGAGCCCGAAGCTCGCCAGCGCTTCCTGCTCGCGCTTCGGCCGGTCGGCCAGCACCGCGCCGACTTCGCACGCGGCGGAGAACAGGATGGCGGTCTTGCCCTTGATGACTTCGAGATAGGCCTGCTCGGTGGTCGCCGTGTCGTTGCTGGTCATCAGCTGCAGCACTTCGCCCTCGGCGATCTTGGCCGAGGCGCCGCACAGGATCTCGAGAATGCGCAGCGACCCGTCCGCGACCATCAGCTGGAAGGCGCGGCTGAACAGGAAATCGCCCACCAGCACGCTCGCCTTGTTGCCCCAGAGGACGTTGGCGGAGGCTTCGCCGCGGCGCAGATCGCTTTCGTCCACCACGTCGTCATGCAGCAGGGTGGCGGTGTGGATGAATTCGACGCAAGCCGCCAGGCCCGCCGCCCGTACGCCCGGATGGCCGCACAGTCTTGCCGCCGCCAGGGTCAGAACCGGCCGCAGCCTTTTGCCGCCGGCGGCGATGATATGGCCCGCCAGTTGCGGGATCAGCGCCACCGGGCTTTGCATGTGCTGGACGATCAATTCGTTGACCCGGTCCAGATCGTCGCGCACCAGCTGCGTCAGCCGTTCCAGCGCGTCCGGCTGCTTGTCCCGCCCAGTCTTGTCCCGCTCAGTCTCCAGATTGACGATGACCGCCACGCAATCCCTTTCCGGCGGCGCCACATGCGCCGCCTCGACCCTGCCCCCATTGCCGGCACCCGGGCCCTGCGCATTCGCGTGGTGCGGGACGCCGGTTCGCAGCATAATGCCCCGATTAGCGAACGCAACGGCAACAATCGACGCAGGCCCCAATGGTAAATCCGGGAGAAATGGCGTGAAAGAGATCGCCCGCAGCACCGACCCGGTCAGGCTGTCCTTCCTGACCGCCTTGCTGTCCGATGGCGACGTCACCGCCATTCTGTTCGATACCCATGCCAGCATCGTTCAGGGCAGCCTGGGCGTATTGCCGCAGCGCCTGATGGTGGCGGAGGAGGACTATGACGCCGCGGTCGCGATCCTCAAGAGCGCGGGCGAATGGCACGAGCCGGAACGGAGCGGATGGCTGTAGACGATAAGGATTCGCGTCACCGGGATTTCTGGCGCGCGGCGTGCCAGGCAGTGCCGGATCTGCCTGCCGACACGGCGTATCAGGTCTGGCATTTCGGGGACGGCGAGCGGCTGGCGCGCGAACTGGCGGAGCTGGTGCTGCACCGCCGGAAGCGCGCGACCGCCGGGCTGCTGTGGGAGGCGGAGACGGACCCAAACATGATGCCCGTCGTCGGCGGCTACAGCCTCGTCACCGATCGCGCGAGCACGCCGCTGCTGGTCATCCGGACCACCCATGTCGAGGTTCGTCCCTACAACGCCGTCGATGCCGATTTCGCCGCGGCCGAAGGCGAGGGCGATGGCTCGCTGGATTTCTGGCGCGCGGCGCACTGGAACTATTTCGCGCGGCGCTGCGCGATCCTCGGCCGCGCGCCAAGCGACGACATGCCGGTCATCCTGGAGCGCTTTGCGCTAGTCTATCCGATCGAAGTGCGGCGGGCTTCATGAACGACACGCCGGCCGCCAGGATGCCGACCACGCTCGACACGGTCCTCGGCGGCCGCGTGACCCTGCATCAGCCGGCATTGGGTTATCGCGTCGCCATCGATCCGATCCTGCTGGCGGCGGCCTGCCCGGCGGAACCGGGCGAGACGATTGTCGATCTCGGTTGCGGCGTCGGCACGGCGGCGTTGTGTCTCGCGCGGCGCGTACCGGACGTTCGCTGTGTCGGTGTCGACCTGCAGGTCGAACTGGCGGAACTTGCCAACGAGAACGCGCGCGAGAACGGGCTTAGCGACCGCGTCAGCTTTCTCGCGGGCGACATCCTCGACCGCGCGCTTTCGATCTACGCCAGTCCCGCGGACCACGTGATCGTCAATCCACCGTACCTCAAGCGCGGTACCGCGACGCCGTCCGACCATCCAGTGAAGGCGCTGGCGAACATCGAGGGCGATGCGGACCTCGCCGCCTGGGTGGCCGCGGCGGCAAAGGCGGCGCGGCCGGGCGGCACCATCACCTTCATCCACCGCGCCGACCGGCTGCCGGAACTGCTGGCGCTGCTGGGCAGCCGCTGCGGCGGCATCGCGATCCTGCCGCTGCATCCGAAAGCGGGCGCGGCCGCTCATCGCGCGATCGTCACCGGCCGGCTCGATCAACGCTTGCCGGCGATCCTGCTGCCCGGGCTCATCGTGCATGAAGCCGACGGCAGCTTCTCCGCCCTGCTCGGGCGCATTCTGCGCGACGGGGCGGCGCTGCCGATGACGGTCGGAGCTTGAAGATTTTCCGCCGAGGTGCACCGGCTTGGCGCGGAAGGTGTCACGGGTTTCCTTGACCCGGCGCGGCGGCGGCGCTAAATGGCCCGATGTTCACGATCCCGACTCTGCCCAAGCTGCTCCTGCTGGTCGCCATCGTCGCCGCCGTCTGGTGGTGGCATCGCCGCAACCAGGTCCGCGCGCGCGAGCAGGCGGAGCTCGACCGCAATTCGCGCACCACGACGACCAGGGGCGCTAAGGGCAAGCCCGCCAAGCCGATCGAGGACATGGCGCAATGCAAGGTCTGCAGCGCCTACGTCCCTGCCAAGGGCGCGAGCCGCTGCGGCCGCGACAATTGCCCGTTCTAAAGTATCACTAGCCGGTCGGATGCAGCTCGGCGTACAGCGCCTGGTTCTTCGCGAACGAGCGCTGCAAGGCCGGCCGCGCGCGCAGCCTTCCCAGATAGGCCATGAACTCGGGACGTTCCGGCAGCGCCTTGATCATCGTGCCGTATTGCAGGCAGGAGCCAAGAACCACATCGGCCGCGGTGAATTGATCGCCGACGACGTACGGGCCGTCCACAACCGCCTGCGCGACGGTGTCCATCACCGTGTCGTAGTCGCCGTAGGATGATTGGCGCGCCGGCACCGGCGGGCGGTTGTTGCCCTTGTCGATCATCGCCTGTTCCAGGCAGCTCGGGCTGAAGAACAGCCATTTGAAATAGAGCCCGCGCCTTGCGTCGCCGACCGGCACCGACAATTTCGCCGCCGGGAACTCGTCCGCGAGATAGGCGCAGATCGCCGCCGCCTCGGTGATGACGACACCCTTGTGGCTGATCGCCGGCACCTTGCCCAGTGGATTGAGCGCGAGATAGGCGGGCTTCTTGTGATCGCCACGATCCAGGCTGATGGCATTGATCTGGTACGGAACGCTCAGCTCCTCGAGCATCCAATGCACGATATTGCTGCGGCTCATCGGCGCGTGGTGGAAAAGAATCGTGTCGTCCATGGCGAACCTCGCTCCCAGAATTGAAGGCCGTTCGATGCTACGCCAGACTCATGACAAATAATGTCAGTATGCGCGCAAAGGCGCCCGCCGCTAGGACGATTTGTAGCTCGGCTTTGGGATCGCCAAGTGCGCGGTCTTCAGCGCCTCCGACCAGCGGTGGCGCAGATCCTCGAAATAGGGCTCGCCCGCTTCGACGCGGTACTTGAGCTCGGTCTGCAGCGCGTCGCGCTTCAGGATCATGATGTCGATCGGCAGCCCGACCGCGAGGTTGGAGCGCATGGTCGAATCCATGGAGATCAGCCCGATTTTGAGCGCATCATAGAGATCGGTGTTGTACGTGACGGCGCGGTCCAGGATCGGCTTGCCGTATTTGGTCTCGCCGATCTGCAGGTACGGCGTGTCCGAGGTCGCCTCGATGAAATTGCCGGCGGCATAGATCATGTAGAGGCGCAGGCGCCGTTCTTTCATCTGCCCACCCAGCAGGAACGAAACCTCGAAGCGCCCGCCCTGCTGCTCCAGGGTCGGTCCGTCGACGCGGTAGACCTCGCGGACCGCGCGGCCGACCAGTTGCGCCGCCTTGAACATGGTCTCGCACTTCGACAACAGCAGCGTTTCGCCGCTGGTCTCATCCGTGAACCCCTCGTTCAGCAGCGAGAGCACCGATTGCGTGATGGAGAGATTGCCGGAGCTGGCCAGCGTCAGCACCCGCTCGCCCGGCTCCTCGAACACGTGCAATTTGCGGAACGAGGCGATGTTGTCGATCCCCGCATTGGTGCGGGTATCGGAAATCATCACCAGCCCCTCGCGCACCAGCAGCCCGACGCAATAGGTCATGAAGCGTCCCTCGTTTGAGTCGGGGATTTATAGCGGGACCTTCTCATACTGTCATCCCGGCCGAGCGAAGCGAGAGCCGGGACCCATGCGATCGGGCCGCGCGCTCCGCAGGCCGCATGGGTCCCGGATCACGCCGCTGTCGCGGCTGTCCGGGATGACAGATTTATTGTGACTGCCACTGCGCCCGCGCCTGGTTGATCTGCACGGCGACCCGCATCTGCTCCTCCGCGCCGCCCTGGCGGGTGCCGCGGATCGGCGCGGCGCCGAGATAGTCGAGGCCGCAGGCGACCCGGACATGCCCCTCGGTCGGGCAGATGCCGTTGGCAGGGTCGAACCCGACCCAGCCCAGCCCCTCGACACGGACCTCGGCCCAGGCGTGGCCCGCTTCCTGCTGCGTCACGCCGTCATTGCGCAAGAGATAGCCGCCGATATAGCGCGCCGGAAAGCCCAGGTGCCGCGCGCAGGCGAGGAGGATATGCGTGAGGTCCTGGCACACGCCGCGCTTCAGCTTGAAGGATTCGCTCGCGGGCGTCGCGCTGTTGGTCGGCGTGGTGTCGAACTTGACCGTGCTGTAGATGCCGACCAGCAGGCAATGCAGCAGCTCCAGCCGGTCCTTGCTCGCTTCGGAGGTCACGTCGTGCGCGAACTCCTTCAGCGCCGCGTCGACCTCCGTCAGCGGCGTCTCGCGCAGATAAAGCCCCGCCGGAAACCGCTCATAGGTGCCGCGCACGATGCCGTGGCGATCCTCGGTCTGCACTTCGCCTTCGACCGTGACCTCGAGATCGGAGATCGGCCCGTTCAGCGCCAGCGTATGCGTCAGGTTCCCGAAGGGGTCTTCGCCGGCCTTCAGAGTCCCGTCGCAATTGAGGTCGATGCGCCAGCGCTTCACGCTCTGGCCGTCGTGGTTGCGCGGCGTCAGGCGCAGCAGTTGCATGACCGCCTTGGCCGGGCTGCCATAAGCGTAGTGGGTGCGGTGATGGATGGCGATGCGCATGAAGGATGCCTAGACCAGATATTGCTCGCCGATGACCGCGCCGAGACGGGCATTGTCGGCGATGACGGTTTCGCAGAATTCGTGCAGGCCGGAATCGAATACCTGCTCGATGCGCACATTCTCCAGCCGGTTGCGCATGCTGCGCGCCAGTCGCTGCGCCTCGCCTTGCTTGCCATAGGCTTCCGCCAAGCTGTCGAGATTGGCGCAGATTGCGCCGTAGCAGGAGGCGAGCGAGCGCGGCATCTTGGCGTTCAGCAGCAACAGGTCCGCGATGCGCAGCGGCTTCAGGCTTTCATGATAGACGTGATGATAGGCGGTGAGGGCGGAGACCGCGCGCAGGATCGCCGCCCATTGCGAATAGTCGAGCCCGCCGCCGACCTCGACATTCTCGGGCAGCAGCACGTGATACTTGACGTCGAGGATGCGCGCGGTGTTGTCGGCCCGCTCCAGGAATATGCCGAGCCGGGCGAACCAATAGGCGTCGTTGCGCAGCATGGTCCGATAGCCTGACCCGTCGATGCGGAGCGAAATCTCCTTCACCCATTCCAGGAAGCGCGCCATCGCGCTCGCGTCCATGCCGTCGAAATCGAGTTTGTTCAGCTCCAGCCACGCGCTGTTGATGGTGTCCCACATCTCGGCGGTCAGCGCCGTGCGCACCTGCCGGGCGTTGCGCCGCGCGATGCGCAGGCAATTGCGGATCGAGGTCGGGTTGCGCTTGGAGTAGGCGAGGAAGCGCACGACCTTGGCCGGCGACACCCGGTCGTAGAGCGCCGTGAAATCATCCATGCAGCCGGCGGTTGCGAGGGCGCTGGCCCATTCGTTCTCCGCATCCTCGCGCCGGATCGGCAGCGACGACAGGCGTATCGCCGCTTCCAGCATGCGCGCCAGATAATCGGCGCGCTCGACGTAGCGCGAGAACCAGTACAAGCTGTCGGCGGTCCGGCTCAGCATTCGATGACCCAGGTATCCTTGGTCCCGCCGCCCTGGCTGGAATTCACCACCAGCGATCCTTCGCGCAGGGCGACGCGCGTGAGGCCGCCCGGCACGATGCGCACGCCGTTTGCGCCGGTCAGCACGAACGGCCTGAGATCGACATGGCGCGGCGCGACGCCGTTGGAGACGAAGGTGGGGCAGGTGGACAAAGCAAGAGTCGGCTGCGCGACGTAGTTGTCGGGATGCGCCTTCAGCCGCTCGGCGAAATTGGTGCGCTCTTCCTTGGTGGCGTGCGGCCCGACCAGCATGCCGTAGCCGCCGGAACCGTGCACTTCTTTCACCACCAGCTCCGCCAGGTGGTCGAGCACGTATCTCAGGTCGTCGGCCTCCCGGCAACGCCAGGTCTGCACGTTCTTGAGGATCGGCTTCTCGCCCAGATAGAATCGCACGAAGTCCGGGACATAGGAGTAGATGACCTTGTCGTCGGCGGCTCCCGTTCCCATCGCATTGGCGATGGTGACGTTGCCGGCCGCATAGGCGCCGTAGAGTCCGGATACGCCCAGCGCCGAATCCGGCCGGAACACCAGCGGGTCGATGAAATCGTCGTCGATCCGGCGATAGATCACGTCGACCCGCTTCGGCCCCTCGGTCGTGCGCATATAGGCGACGTCGTCGCGCACGAACAGGTCGTAGCCTTCGACCAGTTCCACGCCCATCGCATCGGCCAGGAACGAATGCTCGTAGAAGGCGGAGTTGTATTGCCCCGGAGTCAGCAGCGCGATGGTCGGCTCGCCGGTCGCCCCGCGCGGCGCCACCGATCGCAGCGTCGCCAGCAGCTCGTTGGGATAGTTCTCGATCGGGGCCACGCGGTGCGACCGGAACAGCTCCGGCATCAGGCGGATCGAGATCTCGCGCCCGCCCAGCATGTAGGAGACGCCGGAGGGCGTGCGCGCATTGTCCTCCAGCACATAGAAGTCGTCGGCGTCCACCCGCACGATGTCGATGCCGCCGATATGGATATAGACGCCGTGCGGCGCTTCGACGCCGCACATCTCCGGCCGGAACGCGGGATTGCGCCACACCAGGTCGGGCGGAACGATGCCGGCCTTCAATATCTCCTGCGGCCCGTAGATGTCGCGCAGATAGGCGTTGAGGGCCTTGACCCGCTGCTCCAGCCCCGCCGCCAGCTTCGACCATTCCTGGGTGGAGAGGATGCGCGGGATGATGTCGTAGGGGATGATGCGCTCTTCGCCCTGCGCGTCGCCATAGACGGCGAACGTGATTCCGCCGCGGCGGTAGAACAGCTCCGCCTCCACCCGCCGGCGTTCCATCTGCTCCGGCGAGACGGTGGTCAGCCAGTCCGCCACGCGCGCATAAGGCCTGCGGACGCTGCCGTCCTCGGCATTCATTTCGTCGAGGGACATGTCTCCCTGATCTCGCCCCTTGTTTTGGGAGGAGCGTAGCACGCCCTGTGCCAGCGCTTAAGTTATAGAAAGACCTTCAATAGCCAGACTGCGCCGCTCAATTCTTGGGCAGCGCGCCAATTGGCTGGTGCAATTCTGCGCAGAGCGCACCTGCAATGACCGGCCCGCACAGCTGTTCGGGTGTCATCAACTTAGCGAGGACACCATGCATAAGCTCCCGAGAGAGATGAAATCCTGCATCGACGCATGCCAGCGCTGCTATGCGACCTGTCTTCAGACCGCCATGCACCATTGCCTCGAGGCCGGCGGCAGGCACACCGAGCCGAAGCATTTCCGCCTCATGAGCGCCTGCGCCGAGATCTGCCGGACCTCCGCCGCCCTGATGCTGATCGGTTCGCCCAGCCACCTGATGCAATGCGACCTGTGCGCCAAGATCTGCGAGGAATGCGCCACAGACTGCGAGCGGATCGGCGGCATGGAGGATTGCGTCGTCGCCTGCCGCGCCTGCGCTAAGGAATGCCGCCAGATGGCCAGCCATTCGCTGGCCGCGTAGGAGCCGGACAATCGCCTGAAAAGGGTTAATTTCGCGGCCTTACTTGCCTTGCAGACTCTGCCCCCGGTCATTATGGTGCGCCGCACCATGACAGGGGGACGGGCAAGATGACCGGGCGGAAGCCCAATCCCGAGACCTGCTTTCAGAACGCAATTCTGAAGTTGCAGGCCTATTGGTCGAAGCAGGGCTGCGTGATCCTGCAGCCATACGACATGGAGATGGGCGCCGGCACGTTCCATTGGGCGACGACGCTGCGCGCCTTGGGCCCGAAACCCTGGCGCGCCGCCTATGTCCAGCCCTCGCGCCGCCCGAAGGACGGCCGCTATGGCGACAACCCCAACCGGCTGCAGCACTACTACCAGTTCCAGGTCATCCTGAAGCCCTCGCCGGCCGACAGCCAGGACCTCTATCTCGGCAGCCTCAGGGCCCTCGGCATCGACCCGATGGCCCACGACATCCGCTTCGTGGAGGATGATTGGGAGAGCCCGACCCTCGGCGCCTGGGGCCTCGGCTGGGAGGTCTGGCTCGACGGCATGGAGGTCTCGCAGTTCACCTACTTCCAGCAGGTCGGCGGATTGGAGTGCAATCCGGTTTCGACCGAGCTGACCTACGGCCTCGAGCGCCTGATGATGTATGTGCAGGGGGTCGAGAATATCTTCGAGCTCGACTTCAACGGCGTCGTGGGTGCCGGGGGCATGACCTACGGCGACATCTACCTGCAGGCCGAACGGGAATATTCAGAATACAATTTCGAAAACTCGGACACTGCATTGTTATTGCAGCATTTCAAGGATGCCGAGCAGGAATGCGGCGCGCTCCTGAACGGGGCGCAGCCGTTGCCATTGCCGGCCTATGACCAGTGCCTGAAAGCCAGCCACATCTTCAATCTGCTGGATGCGCGCGGCGTCATCTCGGTCACCGAGCGCCAGGCCTATATCGGCCGCGTGCGCACCTTGGCGAAGGCCTGCTGCGAAGCCTGGGAAGCGACCCAGCGCGTTCCCGCCGGGAAGGCCTGAGCCATGTCGGAACTGCTGCTCGAGCTCTTCTCGGAAGAAATCCCGGCCCGCATGCAAGCCCGCGCGGCCGAGGATTTGCAGCGCCTGATGACCGACAAGCTGCATGCTGCCGGTCTCCATTTCACGCTGGCGCGCACCTACGTGACGCCTCGCCGCCTCGCTCTGGTGATCGAGGAGCTGCCCTCCGCCCAGCCCGACGTGCGCGAGGAGCGCAAAGGCCCGCGCGTCGGATCGCCGCAAGCCGCGATCGATGGGTTCCTGAAATCGGCCGGCCTCAAATCGGTCAAGGAGTG
>DASYRS010000503.1:0-3960 GCA_036004205.1 Dongiaceae bacterium | reverse complement strand
TCGACGCGGAGCGCGGAAACTCCAAAAGACTGCCGCTCGAGTGTACTAAGCAGTTACGAATCTCAAAGACCGCAACGATGTCTTCCCAAGCGACATTCGGAGGATCAACAGGAAGTTTGGCCAACTTCGCAGCCACAATTCGAAATCGTTCGAGTACGCTACCCGACAGGTCGCCAAATTTCAGATCTGACCTAATAGCAAGCAAAAGTGTCTTCGTATAACCGCGCATCTCCTGCTCTAAGAGAGTTGCTATCGAAATGACCAGGGAAGAGTGCAGGATGGGCGGAAAGGTCCCCGCAAACAAAGGCAAGAACTCGATTTCCAAATCGACGTGCGCTTCCTCTCTAAAGTACGTCTGCTCATTCAGTAAGAAGCCATCCATAAACTCCAGGAATCGCTCCAGATCATGTATTCGCGAACTGCTGTCCAACCAGTTGTGAAAGAATAGGTCGTGCGCGGCAGTAGGATTCATCGATTTGCCCCACCCAAGCAGATATGACCATTCGAGTCTCTTAGATGATTCCAGGCTCGACACGCAATAAACAGCCACATTTGCCCAAAGCCATTTGAGTGTAGGCAAGATTCGGAAAGCGCCCTCGTGGCAAACTGGGTTACCGTGGCAGTACTTTCTCAATTCAGGGCCTACCATGCTCACCCTCCACGAATACACCCCGTCGCAGAATTGCTGGAAGGTCCGCGTCCTGCTCGGCCTCCTCGGCATTCCCTATCGCTCGCAGCCGGTCGCGATCTTCTCCGGCGAGAGCCGCGTGCCGGAGTTCCTGGCGCTCAACCCCGCGGGTTCGACGCCGGCGCTGATGCTGGATGACGGGCGCGCGATCGCGGAATCGAATGCGATCCTCTGCTATCTTGCCGAAGGCACGCGCTACATGCCGGCCGCCAGCTCACCCGATGGGCGCTTCGCGCGCGCCAAGGTGATGCAGTGGCTGTTCTTCGAGCAGTATTATGTCGAGCCGGTGATCGGCTCGCTGCGGTTCTGGACCTTGACCGGGCGGCTCGAGCTCAACAAGGAGCTGGTGCCGGGCAAGCGCGACGCGGCGGTGCGGGCGCTGGCCGCGCTGGAGCGCACGCTCGCCAAGACCCTGTTCCTCGCCGGCAGCGACTTCACCATCGCGGACATCGCGAACTATGCCTATGCGCACCTGGCCGACGATTGCGGATTTCCGCTCGCCGGCTTTCCCGCCATCGCGCGCTGGGCGGACCGGGTCGCCGGCATCATCGGGCCCGGCTATCCGGTCGTCCCGTACGGGCCGGAGGCGCGACCAGCCTGAGCCGGGCTAAGGCCGGCCCGCCGATCCGGCGTAGCGCTGGTTGGCTTCCTCGAACATGCGCAGGGTCTTTTCGACGCTGTACGGCTTCTCCAGCAGCGTCTCCGGGTCCCATTCGCTGCGCGGGGCGTTGAAGAAATCGCCGCCGTAGATGTGCAGCGCGCCGCTGAAGCGGTCGACCGGGTTGGTCACCGAATGGATGATGTCGGGACCGAGGGTCGCGCATTCGCCGGTCGAGAGCGCCCGCGCGCCGGCGGCTTCGATCCTGCCGCCCGCTTCGTCCTTGATCCGGCGCCAGAAGATGTTGTCCTCGCGCCCGTCGTACAGGCCGATGACCACCCACATATTGTGATTGTGCGGCATGATGGTCATGCCCGGCGCCCAGACCGCGTTGATGATGACAAGGTCGGGAGCGACGTGGAGCTTCTGAACCTGCGCGCGGCGTGGCTCACCGAGCGTATCGCGCATCGCCGCCGGATCGGACAGCGCACGCGCCAGGATCTCGCGCATCGCCTTTTGCGGCGGGTCCTCAACCAAGGCGTCGCGGCAATCGGCGATGAAGCGGTCGAGATCGAAGGCGGGTTTGGTCATCGCAAGCATGTCGTCTCTCCTGGAGCTTGCCACCGACCGGCGGCGGAAAAACGAAAGCAGGATGAGGCTAAGGCCCGCTTTGCGTCCAATACATAATTCCTGCAGTTTTCCATGCCTGTCAGGTATAGTCGGCGGATGGAGCTGCGGCACCTGCGCTATTTCGTTGCGGTGGCCGAGACCGAGAACGTCTCGAAGGCCGCCGTCGCGCTGCACCTGTCGCAGCCCGCCTTGTCGCGGCAGATCCACGACCTGGAGGCGGAACTGAAGGTCGCGCTGTTCGAGCGCACGGGCCGCAACCTGCGCCTGACCGGCGCGGGAGAGGATCTGCTGGCCTACGGCCGGCGGGTGCTGGACCAAGCCGGCGCGTTCCACGAGCGGGCGCGCGCGATCGGCGGCGGCATAGCCGGCGTGCTGCGCGTCGGCGCCACGCCGCAAACGCTCCAGCGGCTGTTCCCCGCGATCATCCAGCGGTTCCGCCGCATCATGCCGGCGGTCGAACTGCGCCTGACGGAAGGCGATGCAGACGCCCTGGTCGAGGCGCTGCGCCGCGGCGATCTGCACCTTGCCTTCACCGGCTACCAGCCTGAGTTCGGCGCGGCCTGCGTGCCGGCCGGCGCGGTGCCGATGCTCATCATCGGCGACGGGCGGCAGCGCGTGCGCGGCCGCACCACCAGGGGCACGACGGAGATCGGCGAGCTCGAGGATGTGCCGCTGCTGCTGCTCCACCGCGGCTATGGGACGCGCACACTGTTCGACGCGGCCTGCCGCGTGGCCCGTATCCGCACCAATATCTTTCTGGAAAGCAATGCGCCCGACACCCTGCTCGCGCTGGTGAAAGCGGGTTGCGGCCTGGCGGTCTTGCCGGGATCCGTCTCGCTGCCGCGCGATGGATTCACGGTGCGCAAGCTGGTGCAGGACGGCAAGCCGCTGCAGATGCCGGTCGTGGTCCACTGGAATCCACGGCACTTCCTGCCCCCTTACGCCGAGCGCTTCGCCACGATGCTCGCCGACCACGCTCGCCGGGAATATTCCGGGCGGCGATAACCAGGCGGCCTACGATTATCTTTTCTACGGCGTCACCAGCGTCGAGCTGGTGATCGGCTCGCTGCGATTCTGGATCTTGACCGGGCGGCTCGACCTCAACAAGGACCTGGTGCCGGGCAAGCGCGACGCGGCGGTGCGGGCGCTGGGCGCGCTGGAGCGCACGCTCGCCAAGACCCTGTTCCTCGGCGGCACCGACTTCACCATCGCGGACATCGCGACCTATGCCTATGCGCACTGGGCCGACGATTGCGGATTTCCGCTCGCCGGCTTTCCCAGCATCGCGCGCTGGGCGGACCGGGTCGCCGGGATCATCGGGCCCGGCCATCCCGTCATCCCCTATGGGCCGGAGGCGCGCCCCGCTTAGAAGCAGCGCCAGCATGCTCCGGCAGCGCGCGTCACGCCGCCGTCGGAACCGGTGCCGATCTCGCTCACGCCATGGCGGCAAGAGGGACCTCGGTCTTCACCGAAGCAGCGCCGCGCTCGCTGAACTGTCGCCGCGGCGCGACAGGCCGTGGCCGTCGCTGAACATCTGATCGACCACCCGGGGGTCGCCGCGCTCGCGCAGCTCGTCGGCCGTTTCCTGTGGTTGGCTTGACTCCTGTGCTTGGCCTGCCGGGGGCGTGGGATTCATCGGGTCCGCGGTCGCCGGCGCGGGCGGCTTCAGCCGCGTGGCCAGCGCCGGCGCCTGCAGGAGCGGCTTCAGCCTTGCCGGCAAGCGCGCCGACCCGGCGTCGGGCGAGTGCCCTTGCGGCGCGGGCGCGGACGCCGCGGCGATTGCTTGCGGCGGCTCCGGCGGGTGGAGCGCGGGCGCGACAGCTTCATCGCGCGGGCTCGCCACGTCAGGCTGGCGGGACGCATCGGGCGAAGCCGGCCGATCGGACGGCACAAGGAACCAGCCGGCGATCGCAACGGCAATCGCGGCCGCGCCCGCGATTGCGAGCCGGTCTCTTTTTGCGTGCCATGCTGCGGCGCCGATCGCGCGGGCGTGCCGCAGCGCGTCGTCGATGCGATGTCCGAGCGCCAGCCTCGGCGCGCGCCA
>DASYRS010000502.1:0-5216 GCA_036004205.1 Dongiaceae bacterium | reverse complement strand
AGCAGCGCGGCAAACGCCAAAGTCGGGCTGATACTGTCCATGGCCACGCTCCGTTGATCGGTGGCCCCCCAACGACCCACAGCATGAACCTATTCGGAGCCCTTGGCCACGCCCATTTCGCAGCAGGAATTGTGCCGAAATTGCTGCGAACACTGGGCAATGCCGATGCTTAGGCTAGCCCGGCAACTTGATGCCGCCGTCCGGCAGAATCTCGAACCCGGGATTCCAGGCGACTTCCCAGGCAAAGCCGTCCGGATCGGCGAAGTAGCCGGCGTAGCCACCGTAGAACGTCTCGATGGCCGGCTTCAGGATCGTGGCGCCGGCGTTCCTCGCTTGCCGCAGTGTGGCGTCGACGTCGGCCTTGCTCCGCACATTCTGCGCAATGCTGACATTCCCGAAGCCCTTGCCGGGCGCTTCGACGCCCGCATCCTCGACCAAGGCCTCGCGGCCCCACAACGCGAACACCAGCCCGCCGCACTGGAAGAACGCCACATGCTCGTTGCTCGGCGGCGATTCCTTCCAGCCGATGCGATTGTAGAAGGCCCGCGACGCCGCGAGATCGCGCACGCCGAGGGTGACGAGGCTGAGACGCTGTTCCATGGCCACTTCTCCATTGTGCGAATTCCCCTCCCCCCAAACGGGGTGGTCAGGGAGGGGGAAGTCACAGTCTCTGTGCCAACAGCCTTCGCTCGCTTCCCCGCCCCAACTCTCCCCCAATTTTGGGGAGCGGGTAAGAGGTCGAGCATCACGCGGTTATCATCGGGCAGCTCTCATCCGGGCAGGCATTGTTGTCGCACAGGCGGCAGCGACGGTCGCACTCCACTTCGCTGTGCTCCAGGCCGCGCAGCACCTTGCTGGCGATGGCGGTGAGGGTCGAGCGTTCCCAATCGTCGAGGCCGCGCAACGCTTGGACCAGCGCGTGCTGGCGGCCGATGAGCAGCGACTTGACCTGGCGCTTGCCAGCCTCGGTCAGGCGCAGGGCGACCGAGCGGCGGTCGGTGCCGGTCTTGCGCTCGACCAGCTTGGCGGCTGCCAGGCGGTCGACCAGGCGGACGGTGCCAGGCTGCGACAGCTTCAGGATCTTGGACAGGCGGTCGACCGAGAGGCCGCTCTCCTGCCCGATCACGACCAGAGCGGCACAGGCGCTTTCGTTGCCCTCGGCCAGATCCTCCATCGCGCCCTTGAAATCGTCGGCCAGCGCCAGGGCAAAGGCGCCAATAACGTTGAGGTCGCGCAGCTCGTTCGGCTTCATGGATTGGCCTCCACGATGCCTTCCAGGAATTGCCCGAGCCGGCGGCCGCAGACGCCTCCCGCATCCTTCTCCGGGTTGTAGCAGGTGGTGACGACCCCCAGCAGCCGGGGCGAGCGCGTCAGCGGGCCGGCCAAGGCCTCAAACTCGTCCCAATCCAGCCCGTCGCCAATCAGGGCGTCGGTCGCAGGAAAGACGGAGGGGTCGAGCGCATCGACGTCGAGGAACAGCCAAAACGGCAACCCCAGAGCCTCAAAATGCGCGCGGGCAACCTCTCCCATCCTGGCTGGCCCAGCGGCGCGGATCGCCGGGGTATCGGCGTGGCGAAAGTCGGGGCCAAAGTCCTCCGGCGCCAGCGAACCGTGGCCCTTGGCCTGCAACAGGTCGCGATAGGCCAGCAGGTAGACGCCATCCGGCGCCAGCGACGGGCCGCCGGCGGCGTCCAGGATTTCGCAATCGCCGTGGCCCAGCATGGTCGCCAGCGGCACATCCGCGCCTTCGCCCCAAGGCGAAGACTGGCCGTCATAGAGATCGAGATGGCCATCGATATAGGCGATGCCGAAGCGCCCGATCTTGTCGCGGGTGGCGGCGCCGAGGCCGATCATCAGGCTACAGCAGCCGCCCAGCACGACGATGCGGCGATCGGGTGCCAGCCAGGAGGTGAAATCGCTGCGGATCTTTTCCGTCGCGGCCACCACCTCGCGATGCCCGACTAAGCCGCTGCGCGGATCGCGGCGCTTGTCATGTACCGGCGCGACGATATCGCCGTGGTCGAGCTTCGCCATGCGCTGGAGGCGGCTCTGTTTGCGGAGCGCCGCCGGTGTCAGCTCGGTACCGCCGACCACGCCCGCGCTATCGATCGCTACGCCCGCCAGAGTCCACGGCATGACCGCCTCCCAAATGGCTGGCGCTCAGTATATGCATGCCGCATGCAATATTCAACGGCAAGGCATTATATCACCATATAACTTTTATTATTAATGCCTTACAGATCGCTCTTAAAGTTACGAATGCGCCAGCAGATGAATCAGGCTGGAGGTATCCCAGCGCTTGCCGCCGCGCTGCTGGACCTGGGCGTAGAACTGATCGACCAGGGCGGTGACGGGTAGCCGCGCGCCGTTGCGCTTCGCCTCCTCCAGGCAGATGCCGAGGTCCTTGCGCATCCAATCGACGGCGAAGCCGAACTCGAACTTGTCGGCCACCATCGTCATGGCGCGGTTCTCCATCTGCCAGGATTGGGCGGCGCCCTTGGAGATGGTCTCCACCAGCTTGGCCGGATCGAGGCCGGCCTTGACCGCGAAGTTCATCCCCTCCGCCAGCCCCTGCACCAGCCCGGCGATGCAAATCTGGTTGACCATCTTGGCGAGCTGTCCGCTGCCGACCGGCCCCAGCAGGACGCAGGCCCGGGCGTAGCAATCGATCACCGGCTTGGCGCGATCGAAATCGGCCTCGCCGCCGCCGACCATGACCGTCAGCTTGCCGTTCTCGGCGCCGGCCTGGCCGCCTGACACGGGAGCGTCCAGGAAGTGCAGCCCCTTCCCCTTCGCCACCTCGCCCAGCTCGCGGGCGACATTGGCGGAGGCGGTCGTGTGGTCGACGAAAATGGCGCCCTTGCTCATGCCGGCGAGGGCTCCCTCGCCGCCCAGGACGATGCTGCGCAGGTCGTCGTCATTGCCGACGCAAGAGAACACGATGTCGGCGCCCTTGGCCGCCTCGGCCGGCGTCGCGGCGGCGCGCCCGCCATGAATCCCGACCCATTTCTGCGCCTTGGCGGCAGTGCGGTTGTAGACCGTCACCTCGTGCCCGCCCTTCTTCAGGTGGCCGGCCATCGGGAAGCCCATGACGCCCAGACCCAGGAATGCCGTTTTCATGGAGCTCTCTCCCTTGTTCAGTGCGCCGGCTGCGCATTCAGCCGGTCGAGAATCTGCCGCCAGACGTGTGGGCTGCGTGCCGTCAGGACGCCTTCCTTGGTGAAAGGCTGGCTCGGCCGATAGGGCGAGCCGTCGCCGTGGCTGGCGACGCCGCCCGCCTCGGCTACCAGGAGGGCGCCCGGCGCATGATCCCAGGGCCAGGCGCGGCCGAACAGAATGAAGTCCAACTCGCCGCGCGCCAGCCGCAGATAATCGAGGCCGGCGCAGCGCAGCGACTTGATCTGCTTCACCTGGCGGCGAAGCGTTTCCGCCCGCGGATGGAGCGATGGGGCGCTGAACTTTCCAACCCCGACCACGCCGGCAAGGTCTTGCGACGTCGGGAAGAGTTTTGGGATCCGGGTGCCGTCGAAGGTCGCGCCGGCACCTTGTTCGGCGATCGCGGTGTGCCCGGTCATTGGCAGATGGATCCAGCTCGCAATCAGTTCGTCGCCGCGCACCAGGGCGACCATGCTGACGAACTCTTCCTTCCCTTCCGCGAAATTGGCGGTGCCGTCCACGGGATCGACGATCCAGGCGACCTGGTCATGCAGCAGACGCTCGACCAGCTTCGGATCCTTGGCCGCCGCCTCCTCCCCGATCACGATCGAGCCGGGCAGGAGCGCCATCAAACGCGGCGTCATAGCGGCTTCCGCGCGTTCGTCGGCGATGGTGACGATATCGCCGGGCCCCTTCTCCCGCTGCTCATGGGCGGCCAGCTTGCGGAAGCGCGGCTGGATTTCCGTGGCCGCGACCTCCGCGATCAGTGCCCCGACGGCGTTGACGTCCAGAGATTTCATGCCGGCCTAGCTCTGCAAAGCGGGGTGGTTGTGCTCGAACCGCCGCCGGTCGTCAATGGAGAGCCGGACAGTCAGGCTGGCGCCCCCTTCGTCGTCGTGCCGCTCCAGCACTTCGCCATGCTGATAGAGCCAGGCGATGTCGCCGCCGCGATCATGGCCGAGGCGATAAGTGGCAACCTGCCGGTCGCGCGCCAGGCGCTTCTCGATCTCGTCCAGCAGGCGCTCGCACCCCGCGCCGGTGAGGGCCGAGACCGCCGCGACCTGATGATCGCGCCGGGCCAGGTCGGCGATCCGCTCGGCATCCTCCGCCGGCAGGGCGTCGATCTTGTTCAAGACTTCGATCATGTCGTGGACCACCTGATGCTCCAGGCCCAGGCTTTCCAGGACAGCCTCCACGTCGGCCTTCTGGGCGTCGGTCTCCGGATGCGCGATGTCGCGCACATGGAGGATCTGGTCCGCCTCCAGCACCTCTTCGAGGGTGGCGCGAAAGGCCGCGACCAGCTCGGTCGGCAGGTCGGAAATGAAACCGACGGTGTCGGAGAGGATGATGTCGCGCCCACCGGGCAGCCGCACGCGCCGCATGGTCGGGTCGAGGGTCGCGAACAGCAGGTCCTTCGCCACCACATTCGATTGCGTCAGGCGATTGAACAGGGTCGATTTGCCGGCGTTGGTGTAGCCGACCAGCGCCACCACGGGGAAAGGCACCCGCTTGCGTGCGCGGCGATGCAGGGCGCGGGTGCGCTTCACATCCTCGAGATCGCGCTTGATGCGCACGATCCGCTCGTCGATCAGGCGGCGGTCGATTTCGATCTGGGATTCGCCGGGACCGCCGATGAAACCGAAGCCGCCGCGCTGGCGCTCCAAGTGGGTCCAGGACCGCACCAGGCGGGAGCGCTGATAGGACAGAGCCGCCAGCTCCACCTGTAACTGACCTTCCTTGGTGCGCGCACGCTCGCCGAAGATTTCCAGGATGAGGCCGGTACGGTCGATGACCTTGGCCTTCCACGCCTCCTCGAGATTGCGCTGCTGCACCGGAGAGATCGCGGCATCGACCACGACCAGGGCGACGCCCTGCTCTTCGATCAGTTCCTTCAGCCGGTTCACCGCGCCCTGCCCGATCAGGGTCGCGGGCTTGGGTTCGGAGACGCGCACCACCTCGGCCGCCGCGATCTCGAGATCGATCGCGAGCGCCAGGCCGCATGCCTCCTCCAGCCGCGAAGCCGGAGTGCGGTAGTGCAGCCCGGACGCGGCCGGGCGAAC
>DASYRS010000501.1:0-7761 GCA_036004205.1 Dongiaceae bacterium | reverse complement strand
CTTCATGGGCGGCGACAGCGGCAAGTCTGGCGGCGGCGCCAGCTCCGGCGGTGGCGGCAAGGGCGGATCGCCCTGGTCGGAAGAGCCGTTGGATCTGTCGGCGCTCCGGAACCAGGACGCGGATATCGATCTGACGGCGCAGTCGCTGATCATGCCCGGCCAGCAGATCGACGACCTGGTCGCCAAGATCACGCTGCGCAACGGCGTGCTCAACATGCAGACGTTGAACGGCAAGATCTATGGCGGGGGCTTCGATCTCTCCGGCACCAGTGTCGATGGCAGCGGCAGCGCCGCCAAGGTCGATGCCAAGGTCGCGGTCAAGGCGATCCAGGTCGGCCAGGTGCTGGGCGGCGGCATAGCCGGCAACCAGGTGAAAGGTCCGCTCTCGCTCAACCTCAACGCCACCGGCGCGGGCGAAAGCCGGGCGGCGCTGATGCGCTCGCTGGCTGGCAACGGCAATCTCGACGGCAGCGTCATGATCATCGGCAAGATGGAGCAGCAGGTCGGCTCCGCCTTGCTCGGCGTGCTGGGCGCGAAGGTGAAGGCGGTGCAGGGCGTGACCAGCGCGGTCAACGGCATCCTGTCGTCCTACACCGGTGTCGACAACAAGCTCGACGGCACCTTCAACATCAAGCAGGGCGTGCTGGACACCCAGGACTTCGCGTTCGTCAATCCCAGGGCGCGCGGCACGGCGAAGGGCCAGGTCGATCTCGGCGCCTGGGCGATGAACATGCTGGTGGATTTGTTCAGCGCGGACCAGCAGCAGGCCTTCATGAGCATTGGGCTGACCGGCCCGGTCGACGGACCGACGCCGAAATTCGCTTCGAACGGCGCCGCGGGCCCCGCCGGCTTGATGGGCCTCAGTCAGAACGGCGCCTTCAACCCCGCCGGCCTGGTGCAGGAGATCCCGGGTCTCAAGAAATTGCCCGGCATCGGCAATCTGCTGGGCGGCGGGCAGACCGCGCCCGCGACCGGCACCGAGGGCCAGCCGGGCGCGGTCATTCCCGGCGTCGGCACGGTGCCGGGCGTGAAGTTGCCCGGCGGCGTCCAGGACTTGCTGGGCGGCAACAAGAAGAAGCAGAGCCAGGACCAGCAGCAACAACAGCAGCCCGGCGCGGTGCTGCCCGGCATCGGCGATCTGCTCGGCGGCACCAACAAGAAGAAGCAACAACAGCCAGCGCAACAGCAGCAGACCGAGCCGGGCGCGGTCGAGCCGGGTGCAATCGTGCCGCAGGAAGCACCGGTCGAGCAGGCGCCGGTCGAGCAGGCTCCCGTGGAATCGCCGCCGGCCGAACCGGAGGCCCAGCCGCAAGAGGTTCAACCACAGGAAGCTCAGCCGCAGGAACAGCCGGCCGAGCCGGGCGCGACCGAACCTGGTGCCGCGCCACCAGGCGAACAGCAACCCAGCGGCGAGCAGCAAGAGCAACAGCCCGGGATCATCATCCCTGGTCTCCAGCTGCCGGGCTCCGGCAACTAGCGGACGTTGCGGACATTGCGCATGTGACAGGCGGCGAAACGGCCGCCTGTTCTTTTGGGGCAGACAATTCCGCAAGATTTGTCAAATCGATCCATGCTTAGCTGCCCGGCATGGCAAGAGCGGGCGGCAACGACTGGATCGAGTATGGCGAGCGGATGGACCGCGTCACGGCCCATGTGTTCGATCATCTCGATGACGCGCTCGACCTGAACAAGCTGGCGGAGGTCGCGTGCCTCTCGCCCTATCACTGGCACCGGGTCTATCACGCGATGCGGGGCGAGACGATCGCGGCGACGGTGCGACGCCTGCGCCTGCACCGCGCGACCGGGTGGCTCACCCACACCGCGATGCCGATCGAGGAGATCGCGGCGAAATCCGGGTTCGGCGGCGTCGAATCCTTCACGCGCATTTTCAAGGCGGCCTATGGCACGCCGCCCGCCAAATACCGGCGCGAAGGCAGCCATCGCCAGTTCGACCCGGCCGCAACGAACGGGAGCAGCGCGATGTACAAAATAGAGATCCGCACCCTGCCGCAGACGCCGGCAGCCACCGTTCCGCATAAGGGCTCCTACATGGAGATCGGACGCGCGTTCGAGAAATTGTTCGGCGCGCTGGCGGCGCGCAACCTGCTGGGTCCCGAGCTCAAGATGTTCGGCATCTTCTACGACGATGTCGCCTCGATCGCGGAGGCGGAGCTGCGCTCGCGCGCGGCCATCGTCGCGGCCAAGCCGCTGCCGGCCGAGCCGCCGCTCGAGCCCGTCATCATCGCCGCCGGCGATTATGCGGTGCTGCGCCACAAGGGGCCTTATTCCGACATGAAACCCGCCTATGAATGGCTCTATGGTACCTGGCTGCCGCGATCGGGCCGCGAGCCGGGCGATGCGCCGTGCCTGGAGGAATATCTCAATTCGCCGCGCGACACGGCGCCGACCGAGCTGTTGTCGGACATCTATCTGCCGTTGAGATAGGTCCGCCGTGACGATGCGCGATTGGAGCGAACGTTTGAACACCAACCCCGATCCGGCAGTCCGGCCGATGCCGCGGGCTCGCATCGGATTGAAAAAAGGCGACCTGGTGCTGCTGCCGTCGGCGCGCCTGGTCAACGATTTCATCCGCGCGATTCCAAAGGGCAAGGCCGTCAGCATCCTGGACATGCGCACAACGCTGGCCCGTCGCCACAAGGCCGACGGCACTTGTCCAGTCCAACTCGGCTATCATCTGCGCACGGTGGCGGAGGCCGCCTGCGAAGCGCGCGACCGCGGCGCACCGCTCCACAACATCACACCGGTCTGGCGCGTGCTCGATGTGGATGCACCCACCTTGAAGAAACTATCGCCCGAGAATGCAGCTTGGATCGAGGAGAGACGCGCGAAGGAGCGCCACTGACGCCATCGCTCTCATCGCGCCGATGGCCTTTTGGCGCTGCTCCGATTTCGCCGGTTCGTGAAGCGCAGCGTTCGCAAAGCGTTCGGTCAATCGCCATTCTTCGCCAGGACGTTTTGAGACGCCGCGGCCGATCGATTACTTCTTCATCCGTTCCAGCGATTCCACGATCCGCTTGGCGTCCTCGAGACTGAGCCCGGTCGCGTCGCGCAGGAGCTTGATCGCGTTGATGATCTGGCCATCGTCGACGAGCTTGCGAATCCCGGCCAGAACGTCCGGATCGATATCGAGTTCCTGACCGTCGATCTCCGCGGCGACCGCGCCGCTATCGACGGTCAGCATCTTCGGCGGCTGTTGTCCGACCGGTTCCGTCGGGCGGCGGCCAAACAGCCGCCTCAACAGGACGAAAGCCACCAGGATGACGATTCCGATGACGAGGTATCTGAGCATTCATCCATCGTGGGTTCGCGCGGCCCTGATGACAAGCGCAAACTTTGCTCGCCAGGATCAGCGCCGGTCCTCGCGCACCATGGCGGCGCCCTTTTCGGCGATCATCAGGGTCGGGGCGTTGGTGTTGCCGGACGTGATGGTCGGCATCACCGAGGCGTCGATCACGCGCAGCCCGTCGATGCCGTGCACGCGCAGGCGCGCATCGACCACGGCCCTGTCGTCGTTGCCCATCCTGGCGGTGGCAACGGGGTGGAAGATGGTGGTGCCGATCTGCCCGGCCGCCTTGGCCAGCTCCTCGTCGCTCTGGAACGACGCGCCGGGGAGGAATTCCTCGGGCGCATGCGGCCGCATCGGCGCGGCTTGCATGATGCGGCGGGTGAGGCGGATGGCGGCAGCGGCCACCAGCCGGTCGCGCGCGGTCGAGAGATAGTTGGGCCGGATCGCGGGCGAGTCGCCGAAATGCGCGCTGGTCGCGTGGACATTGCCGCGGCTTTCGGGGCGCAGGCTGCACACGCTCATGGTGACGGCGGGAAACGGATGCAGCGTCTCGCCGAAGCGGTCGAGGGACAGGGGCTGGATGTGATATTCGAGGTCGGGCGTCTCCAGGCTCGGGTCCGACTTGGCGAAGGCGCCCAGCTGGCTCGGCGCCATGGACATCGGGCCGCTGCGCCGCAGCAGATATTCGAGGCCGATGCGCGCCTTGCCCCACAGGCTGGCGGACAGGGTGTTGAGCGTCAGCGCGTTGGCGATCTTGTAGATCAGGCGAAGCTGCAGATGGTCCTGCAGGTTCTCCCCGACGCCCGGCAGCGCGTGAACGATCTCGATGCCGAGATCGCGCAACCGCTCGCCTTGGCCGATGCCGGACAGCTCCAGCAGGTGCGGCGAACCGACGGCGCCGGCGCTGAGGATCACTTCGCCGCGCGCCATCGCGACCTGGTCCGCGCCATCAACGCGCGCTTCGACGCCGATGGCGCGGCGGTTCCGGATCAGCACGCGCTTCGCCTGGGCGTGAGACACGATGCGCAGATTGGCGCGGTTGCGCACGGGCTTCAGGAACGCCTTGGCGGTGTTGACGCGGATGCCGCCGCGCTGCGTGACATGGAAATAAGCGACGCCGTGATTGTCGCCGCGATTGAAATCCGTGACGCGCGGGATGCCGTTCGCAACGGCCGCGTCGCGGACGGCGTCCAGGATCGGCCAATGCAGGCGCTGCCGGTCGATGCGCCATTCGCCGCCCGCGCCGTGCGCCTCGTCCGCGCCGTGGACGTAATCCTCATGCTGGCGGAAAAAGGGCAGCACGTCGTCCCAGCCCCAGCCCTGGTTGCCGAGCTGGCGCCAGTGGTCGTAGTCGCGCGCCTGGCCGCGCATGTAGATCATGCCGTTGATCGAGGAACAGCCGCCCAGCACCTTGCCGCGCGGATAGTTGATGGCGCGGCCGCCCAGCCCCGGCTCGGCCTCGGTCTTGAAGCACCAGTCGGTGCGCGGGTTGCCCATGCAATAGAGATAGCCGACCGGGATGTGGATCCAGAGGTAGTCGTCCTTGCCGCCCGCTTCCAGCAGCAGGACGGAGATCTGCGGATCGGCGGACAAACGGTTGGCGAGCAGGCAGCCGGCGGTGCCGCCGCCGACGACGATGTAGTCGTAGGTGCCGAGTGACAACGCCTCGCTCATGCGGCGCCTGCGCGCGAACGGGACAGCACGTAGACGCGCAGCGCGCTGGAGAGGTTCGGCGGCGGGTCCATGTCGCCGCGTCGGCGGTCGACCTCGGCGATCAGCTCGGAGAGCGAGCGGCCGCGCTCTTTGGCGATCGATTTGAGCGCGCGCCAGAAGGCGGCTTCGAGCGTGACGCTGGTACGATGGCCGGCGATCGCGACGGAGTGCTTTTCGAGGCGGTGATCTGACGCGCTCGTCACAGCCCCTCCACGACACTGTGCAACCGCTCCTCCACACTGTCATCCCGGCCGAGCGTAGCGAGAGCCGGGACCCATGCGATGCCGCTGTGGCGCTGATAGATGGCATGGGTCCCGGGTCGCGCCGCTTTGCGGCTTGCCCGGGATGACAGAAAAAGCATCCGGGGGCTTTCTCCTACTTCGGTCCCAGCATGTCCGCCGGCTTTACCCACTGGTCGAACTGTGCCGAGGTCAGCAGGTCCAGTTCCATCGCGGCCTGTTTCAGGCTCTTGCCTTCCTTGTGGGCCTTTTTCGCAACCTTGGCGGCGTTGTCGTAGCCGATGTGGGTGTTGAGCGCGGTCACCAGCATCAGCGACTGCTCGAGCAATTGCTTGATGCGCGAGAGGTTGACGGTGATCCCGGCCACGCAATTATCGGTGAAGGAAACGCAGGCATCGGCCAGCAGCCGGCCGGATTGCAGCACGTTGTAGATGATGACCGGCTTGAACACGTTGAGCTCGAGATGGCCGTTGGAACCGGCGATGGTGACGGTCACGTTGTTGCCCATCACCTGGCTGCAGACCATGGTCATGGCCTCCGCCTGCGTGGGGTTCACCTTGCCGGGCATGATGGAGGAGCCGGGCTCGTTCTCCGGCAGGTTGATCTCCGCGATGCCAGAGCGCGGACCGGAGCCGAGCAGGCGCAGATCGTTGGCGATCTTCATCAGCGAGGCCGCCAGCACATTGTACGCGCCGGACAGTTCCACCATCGCGTCATGCGCCGCCAGCGCCTCGAACTTGTTCCTGGCCGGCGTGAAGGGCAGGCCGGTCAGCTTCTTCAGCTCGTCGGCGAACGCCTTGTCGAAGCCCTTGGCGGTGTTGAGCCCGGTGCCGACCGCCGTCCCGCCCTGCGCCAGGGGATAGAGCCGCGGCAGGCAGGCCTTCACCCGGTCGATCCCGAGGCGGATCTGCGCGGCGTACCCGGAGAATTCCTGGCCGAGCGTCACCGGCGTTGCGTCCTGTAGATGGGTACGGCCGATCTTGATGACCTTGGCGAACTCCTTGCTCTTCTTCTCCAGCGCCTGGGCCAGACGATCGAACGCCGGCAGGCTGAGATGATGGATCTGCTGGACCGCCGCGATGTGCATCGCGGTCGGGAACGAATCGTTGGAGGATTGGCCGTAATTCACCTGGTCGTTGGGATGGACCGGCTTCTTGTCGCCGCGCTTGCCGCCCAGCATCTCGTTGGCGCGGTTGGCGATCACCTCGTTGAGGTTCATGTTGGTCTGGGTGCCGGACCCGGTCTGCCACACCACCAGCGGGAAATGATCGTCGAGCTGGCCGGCCGCCACCTCGGCCGCCGCCGCAGCGATCGCCTTGCCGATTTTCTTGTCGAGCTTGCCCATCGTCATGTTGGTTTCCGCCGCCGCCTGCTTCAGCAGGCCGAAGGCGCGGATCAGCGGCGTCGGCATGCGCTCGCCGCCGATCTTGAAGTTCTGGAACGAGCGCTGGGTCTGCGCGCCCCACAATTTGTCCGCCGGCACGTCGATAGGGCCGAAGGAATCGCTCTCGCTGCGCGTGGTCTTCTGTTTGGCCATGGAGGGTCCCCGTTGGCGGATGGAATGGCGAGGTTCTAGCCGGAATTGGGCGCTTTTTGAAGCGGCGCATTGACCCATTGGAACACAAGGTCTTAGGGTGCCGGCCGATTCGGAGGGGAGCCATGGACAGCCGCATCGCCGCCAATCGCCGCCTGTGGAACGAATGGGCGCGCATCAACCAGGAGTCGGCGTTCTACGACATGGCCGGCTTCCGCGCCGGCCAGACCTCACTCAAGCCGATCGAGCTGGAGGAGGTGGGCGACGTCGCGGGCAAGAGCTTGCTGCACCTGCAGTGCCATTTCGGGCAGGACACGCTGTCGTGGGCGCGGCTGGGCGCCAAGGTGACCGGCGTTGATCTGTCGCCCGAAGCGGTCGCGCGCGCCACCGCGCTGGCTGAGGAGCTCGGCATCGACGCGCGCTTCCTGTGCGCCAACGTGCTCGATCCTGCCGAGCTGGGCGACGCGCAGTTCGACATCGTGTTCACCTCGTACGGCGCGCTCAACTGGCTGCCCAATCTTGGCGCCTGGGCGCGGGTGATCGCGCGCCACCTGAAGCCGGGCGGACGGTTCCACATCGTCGATTTCCACCCGATCATTTCCATGCTGGACGAGGATGCCAAGGAGATCACGTCCGGCTATTTCAACAGCGGCGAAGCGCTGCGCTTCGAATCGACCGCGAGCTATGCCGGCGGCGATCAACATGCGCCGATCGAATCGTACGAATGGCCGCACAGTATTGCAGAGATCGTGCAATCGCTGCTCGACGCCGGCCTCACGCTCACGAGCCTGCGCGAGTTCCCATACTGCGTGCATAATTGCTGGAAGTTCCTGGTGGAAGCCGAGCCGGGGCGCTATGTGGTGAAGCACTATCCCGGCAAGCTGCCGCTGCTGTTCTCGCTCAGCGCACGGAAATGATGGACGCCCGCGATCAAACAGGAAGAAGAGCATGACATCCGACGAGTTCAT
>DASYRS010000500.1:0-5142 GCA_036004205.1 Dongiaceae bacterium | reverse complement strand
GCCTTGCCCGCCCGTGCAGCAGGAGCGCGAGAAAGATCGGCCCGCTGGCTCCTGTTGTGGAGCCCGTTCACATGCTTGAAAGATGCGATCCCGGCTTGGCGATTCGCGCCAGGGACTGGGCCGGTAATTGGCGCACGCTCGCCGGTCTATGGGGCATTCCGACCGCCGCGATGATGGTTGCCGCGCTATTGGACCCGCTGTCGCGCGCCGCTGTCTGGTCAGCGGCGCTCACTTGGATGGGCAGTGCGTGCATCGCGAACGCGCGCCGGTGCGGGCGCACACATTGCCGCTTTACGGGGCCGTTCTACCTGCTGATGGCTGCACTGGTGATTGCCTATGCGGCTGGCGCGCTGCCGATCGGCGACCACGGCTGGGCGATTCTCGGCGCAATTGCGATTGCCGGCTCAGCGGTGCTGTGGTGGGGCAGCGAGCGCATCTGGGGCTTGTTCTGGCCGCATCGTTGACAAGGAGCCGGCGCCGCACAGATCAGCTAACGCTGAGCCGTTCGCCAATTGGGGTGAACGAAGACCGGGGCGTTGGATTTCGGCAAGGCCGGTTTCCCCAGGATCATGTCGGAGCATTTCTCCGCCATCATGATGGTCGGCGCATTCAGGTTGCCGCTGACGATCGAAGGCATGATCGAGGCATCGGCCACCCGCAAGCCCTGAATTCCGTGGACCCGCGCCTGCGGATCGACCACCGCCATGTCATCGGTGCCCATCTTGCAGGTGCAGCTCGGGTGATAGGCGCTGTCGCCCCTTTCCCGGATGAAGGCGTCGATCTCGGCATCGCTCTGCACCTTGGCGCCGGGCGCGATTTCCGGGCCGCGATATTGATCGAAAGCCTTCTGGGCGAAGATCTCGCGCGTCAGCTTGACGGCGTCGCGGAACTCCCGCCGGTCGACCTCGGCCGCCAGGTAGAAGGGCTGGATGCGCGGATGGTCCTTGGGGCTGGCGCTTTTCAGCTTGATCCAGCCGCGCGCCTGCTGCCGCATATTGCCGATATGGACCTGGTAGGCGTGGCTGGTGCCGTTCTTGCGCCCGTGGTCGTTGACCGTCGAAGGCAGGAAATGGAACTGCAGGTTCGGATGCTCCACTCCGGCCTGCGAGCGGATGAAGCCGCCGGCCTCCAGATGGGATGAGGTGCAGACGCCCTTGCGGGTCAGGAACCATTGCACGCCGCTGAGGGCCATGCGGTGCGGCTTGGTGTAGGTGTAGAGGGTGATCGGCTTGGTGCAATGCTGCTGGATATACATCTCCAGATGCTCCTGGAGGTTCTGCCCGACGCCGGGCAGGTCATGCTTCACCTCGACGCCCACCTCCTTCAGGTGATCGGCCGGGCCGACGCCCGACAGCATCAGCAATTGCGGCGAATTGATCGCGCCGCCGGACAGGATGACCTCGCGCTCCGCCCGGTAGCGCAGGATGCGGCCGTTCTGCGAGAACTCGATTCCGATGGCGCGGCTGCCCTCGAACAGCACCCGCAAGGCAAGGGCGCTGGTTTCCACCCGCATGTTGGGGCGCTTTTCCGCCGGTCGCAGGAAGGCGGTGGAGGCTGACCAGCGGCGGCCCTCATGGGTGGTCATGTCCATCTTGCCGAAGCCTTCCTGGCGATAGCCGTTCATGTCTTCGGTATAGGCATAGCCCGCCTGTTGCGCGGCCTGGATGAAGGCCTCGAACAGCGGGTTCGGCTGGTCGCCGGTATGGACCCAGAGCGGCCCGTTCTCGCCGTGATATTCGTTACCGCCGGATTCGCGGTGCTCGGCGCGCTTGAAGTAGGGCAGGATCTCCTGGTACGACCAGCCCTCGCAATTCTCCTTGAAGGCCCAGCGGTCGTAGTCCAGCGCGTGGCCGCGGATATAGACCATGGCGTTGAGCGAGGACGATCCACCCAGCACCCGCCCGCGCGGCCAATACATGACGCGGTCGTTCATGTGAGGCTGCGGCTCGGTGTGGTAGTACCAGTTGTACTTGTCGTCCATCAAATTGTACATCAACGCGGCGGGCATGTGGATTTTCCAGTTCCACCACGCATCGCGCGGGCCGGCTTCGAGCAAGCACACCTTGTTCGCCGGATCTTCGCTGAGCCGATAGGCGAGCACGCACCCGGCGGACCCGCCGCCGACGATCAGGTAGTCATAGACGCCATCGAATTTCATCGCTGCACTCTCACTCGTCTGCTTCTCCTCCCCCGACGCGGGGGAGGGTAGGGGAGGGGAAGCGAGCGAAGACTTCCGGGCCCTGAAACGCGGCTTCCCCCACCTCAATCCTCCCCCAGTTTGGGGGAGGAGGTTTCCTTCAATACGGCGCCAGCACATTGCCGCCTTCGACATAGACCGACTTCAGCTGCGTGTAATGCTCGATCGCGGCCAGGCTGGTCTCGCGGCCGATGCCGGATTGCTTGTTGCCGCCGAACGGCATCTCGATCGGTGTGATGTTGTAGTTGTTGATCCAGCAGGTCCCGGCCTCGAGCTGCGCGATGACGCGGTGGGCGCGCTGGATGTCCTTGGTGAACACGCCGGCGGAGAGGCCGAACTCGGTGGCATTGGCGCGGTCCACGACTTCATCCTCGGTCTTGAAGGTGAGGACCGACATCACTGGCCCGAAAATCTCTTCCTTCACGATGGTCATGTCGTCGCTGCAGCCGGCGAACACGGTCGGCTCGACGAAGCAGCCCTTGCCGAGCCGGCCTTCCGTCAAGCGGTTCCCGCCGATCATCAGCTTGGCGCCCTCGCGCTTGCCGGTCTCGATATAGGTCAGGACCTTGTCCATGTGTTCCTGGCTGATCAGGGCGCCGATATGGGTGCCGGGATCGAGCGGATCGCCGATCCGCATCTTGGCCACGCGTTCCTTCACCTTGGTCAGGAATGGCGCCAGCAGCGGCTCTTCCACGAATACCCGGGTGCAGTTGGTGCAGATTTCGCCCTGGGTATAGAAGTTGCCCATGATCGCGGCCGAGACCGCGTTGTCGAGATCGGCATCGGCGAAGATGATCATGGGCGACTTGCCACCCAGTTCCATCGTGACTTTCTTCAGCGTCTCCGCGGCCGCGGCCATCACTCGCTTGCCGGTGGCGACCGAGCCGGTCAGCGAGACCTTCGCCACCGACGGATGGGTGCTCAGCGCCGCGCCGACCGTGCCGAAACCGTTGACCACGTTGAAGACGCCGTCCGGCACGCCCGCCTCGGTATAGATCTCCGCCAGCTTCACCGCGGTGGTCGGCGTCAGGTGCGCGGGCTTGAACACCATGGCGTTGCCGCAGGCTAGGGCGGGGCCGGATTTCCAGCACGCGATCTGAATCGGATAGTTCCAGGCGCCGATCCCCGCGCATACGCCCAGCGGCTCGCGCCGCGTATAAGCGAAGGCGGTGCCGAGATCGTAGTGGTCGCCATGCAGGGTCGGCGCCGCGCCGGCGAAGTATTCGATCGCATCGGCGCCGGATGCGACGTCGACCGCGACCGCCTCGGCGATCGGCTTGCCGGTATCCAGCACCTCCAGCCGCGCCAGCTCGTCATTGCGCTCGCGCAGCAACCGCACCGCATTCATCAGGATGCGGCCGCGCTGCACGCCGGTCATGCGCGACCACGCCAGGAAGCCCTCGCGGGCGCTTTCGACCGCGCGGTCGACATCGGATTTGCTCGCGACCTGGACCCTGGCGATCACCTCACCGGTGGCGGGATTGATGTTGTCGAAGGTCTCGTTGGAGGTGGCTTCGACCAGCCGGCCGTGGATATAGAGCTTCAGCTCGTCCATGGCGTTTCCCCGATCTTGATATTCAAACGATGCGTGATGAAGTCGATGGCGGCGCGGCGCGCATCGGCGCCGTCCGGCCCGCTCGGGTTCAAGGCGGCGCGCAGCCAGATGCCATCGATCAGGCAGGCGAGGTCCTGCGCCACATTCTGGACCTCCGGCTCCCGCAAAAACGGCCGCAATGCGTGGACCAGATTGCTGTGCAGGCGGCGGATGATGACGGTCTGGATCCGGGCGAGGTTGGGATGGGTCGGCACCTGGGACCAGAAGGCGAGCCAGGCCGAGACGGCAGCCGGCGTGAACAGTTCCGGCCCCAGATTGCCGTCGACCACCGCCATCAGCCGGTGCGCCGCATTCTTGGCCTTACGCAAGCGCCGGACCACCGATGCGCTGAGATTGGCGCCGAGCTGGCGAAGCGTGGCTTCCAGCAGCTCGCCCTTGTCCTCGAAATAATGATGCACGATGCCGGCGGAGACGCCGGCCTTGGCGGCTATGCGCGACACGCTGGATTCCGAGAAGCCGATATCATGGATCGAGGCGATGGTCGCCTCGATCAGTTGCCGCCGCCGGATCTCTTCCATGCCGACTTTGGGCAAGAGCGTGGCCTCGCTGTGGATCAGGGCGCGCGGCCGCCCGGCGGCCACGCTATTGGGAATACTGTAGGTTTTTTTAAGTTGGTTGATCAATCAAAATAAACTTGGATCGGCCACAAGCTTGTTATAATGTCGCAAGTAGGACTACAGAACGTCGGTGGGACGTAATCCCGCCCGGACGGGTGGGGCTATATGCCGTGCGAGGTTGCCGGGAGGGTTGCGCAGCTGAGTCATTGCGGACGCAGAAGGCGGCCGCGGGCTCCATGGATCTGGAGCCGAAAAGGGGTAGCGGCGCCGGCGCAACCGATCGGGCCGTTGAAGACATCATAGGGAGGATCGCGTGAAGCACACTTTGAAGTTTGCGGCCAGCAGTCTGGCCATTGCGCTGGCGCTGACGCTGGCCGGGTGCGGTGAGGAGAAGAAGGAAGAGCAGGCTTCTTCGACCGCGGCGCCGGCGACCAGCGAAGCACAGTCGGCGGCGACCCAGGAGGCGGCGGCGACGCCGGCCGCGCCAGCCGCGACCGAGCCGGAATCGTGCAAGAAGGTCCGCCTCGCGGATGTGGGCTGGAGCGACAACACCGCTCAGAACGGCCTCTTCAAGACCGTGCTGAAGGGCCTCGGCTACGCGCCGGAGGACCAGGTGCTGGCGCTGCCGGTCATCATGGAGAGCTTGAAGAACAAGGACCTCGACATCTTCCTCGATAACTGGATGCCGTCGAACGCTGCGAACGTTCAGCCGTATCTCGACGCGAAGACGTTGGACATGCTGGACGCCAACCTGACCGGCGCCGGTTATGGCC
>DASYRS010000499.1:0-3882 GCA_036004205.1 Dongiaceae bacterium | reverse complement strand
GAAACCTCTCCCGCGTCATGGCTTATTCTATCTTGTCTATCTGATAAGTAGAGATAAAAGCTAGACATCTGTCAAGCGGCGATGCAGGCGTCGGCCGGCGTCCGCAGCGACAGTCTATCTAATTGAAAAGATGGGTTATTCTGAAGCCGTTTGGGTCATTTATCGAGCGCCTGGATCAGGCGCAAGCGATCCTGCTGAAGCTGCACGCAGGTCAGGCGGCCGGAAAAATAGGCGCCGGTATCGATGCCGATCCGGTTGCCGAGCAGTTCCGCTTCGCTGCGCGGCGTGTGGGCGTGGACCACGATAATGCCGTCCTCATGCTCGCCGTCATAGGTCAGGAACGGGCCGCGCACCCACAGCGGATCGCGATCCTCGTCGAGCCCGCTCTTGGGCAGGCGACGCCAATCCCGCTTCAGCGCGGCGAGCCCGAACTGCGGATGAAGCCCGCCATGCACGAACAGATATTGCCCCAGCCGATAGTGATTGCTGAGCTTGAACAATCGCTCGATCCGCTCCATGCCGAGCTCGGAAGCCAGCGCCGCGACGAAGGCGTCCGGGTCCGCCGCCTTGGCCTCGCTGAGACCTAGTTCGCGCGCGACCGCGCCCGCGCCATTTTCGAGCCAGTTCCACAATACATCCGAGCGCTCTCCGCCCTTGCTCTCCAGGAAATGACGCAGGAACTGCTCATGGTTTCCCGGCAGGCAGACGTACTCGACCTTCGGATGACGAATGCCGTCCAGCACGCGCTTCAGCACCGCAAGACCGGCCGGCCCGCGGTCGACGTAATCGCCCAGCGTCACCAATAGGACGTTGTCGAGCTTTTCCTCGTCGACGACACGGAGGATGGCGGAGACCAGCGGCTCGAAAAGATCGGCCCGTCCATGCACGTCGCCGATGGCGAACGCTGGCCTGGACGCCGTTGCCGGCGCCGTCTGCCAGTCGCCGATTCTCGTTGCAATTGACATGGTCGTCACGATAGGGCCACCACCGGCTGCAAGCAATCCCGGACCAACCCATACGATTGCTGATCAATGGTTACCGCTTTATTAGCGGCCCGGCGGGCAAATGTGCCGCAATGTCATCCCGCAATCCAATTCCATGCCATGCCGCCCAGCACAATCGCATTGAGCAATGCGATGGCCGGCATGACTGGACGCGCGAGGCTGTTCCAGCGGCGCTGCGCCCAGCCGCCGAGATAGCCGACCAGCCATAGAATGGGAAAGGTGCCGAACGCGAAGACCGCCATGCTCATCGCCGCGGCCAGGGGATCGGACGTCGCGGCCGCCGCGCCGATCGCCGCATAGAGCAGGCCGCAGGGCAGGAAGCCGAGCACCATGCCAAGGCCGATTCCGCGCCAGCCCCATGGCTTGGCCAGCAGCGGCTTTGCGAACCGGCCGAGCCAGGTGCCGATGCCGGCGCCGAAGGCCCCGCTCTCCAGCGTGCCGCGCAGCCCACGAAACCCGAGCAGGAGAAACAGCAGTGCGCCCACCAATAGCGCGATCGCGGGAATGAAACGGAGCTCCGGCAGCCGCGCCATCAATTGCAGCGGCAGCGAGAGCAGGACCGCGAGCAGGACGTACGTGATTGCGCGTCCGGTGTGATAGGGCAGCAAGCTGGCGCCGGCCAGCCGCCGCAATTCGCCGCTGCCGACCTTGAGCCCGGCCATCGTTTCGCTGGTCTGCGCCAGCACGAACGGCCCGCACATCGGCGCACAATGCGACGCGCTTCCGATCAGGCCGGCGAGGAACATGCTGAGCAGCAGGGGGCCGTGGCCGATCGCCACCGCCTTGCAGTGCGCGAGCGCGAGCGACAGATCCAGGAGCGGGTCGGCCATCCGAGAACTAGGTACTCAAGCCGGTGGCGATTGCCAGATTTTTCGGAAGATAGTGCCGCTGGCGAACGGCGTCCGCATGCGTCGCAGCCGCCCAACTGGCGCCAGATTTACAGACTGATTGAAGGGCTCTAGGCTCAGTCGTCACCTCCAGCGAGAGGAGCCACCTGGCAATGGAACGCACAGCCTTGGCCGTCGTCGGATGCGGGTTCTTCGCGCAGAACCATCTGCATGCCTGGATGGATCTGGCGCCGAAGGGCGTCGAGATCGTCGCGGTGTGCGATATCGACGAAGCCAAGGCGCGCGCCACGGCGGACAAGTTCGGCGTCAAGCACTGGTACACGGACGCCGAGACGCTGTTCCGCGAGCACAAGCTGGATCTGGTGGATATCGTCACGCGGGTCGAAACCCATCGCGACGTCGTCGGGCAAGCCATTCGCCGTCGCGTGCCGACCATCGTGCAAAAGCCGTTCGGGCCCGACCTTGCGGCCTGCCGCGCCATGGCCGACGAGGCGCAGAAGGCCGGCGTCTTCCTCGCGGTGCATGAGAACTTCCGATTCCAGGTGCCGATGCGCAAGATCACCGAGTTGCTGCGCGCCGGCGCGATCGGGACGCCATCCTGGGGGCGGGTCAGCTTCCGCACCGGCTATGACATCTACAAGGGCCAGCCCTACCTGGCGAAGGAAGAACGGTTCGTGCTGATCGATCTCGGCGTGCATGTGCTGGACCTGGCGCGGGTGTTGCTGGGCGAGGTCGAGCATCTCTCCGCCGAGCTGCAGCGCCGCAATCCGAATGTCAGCGGCGAGGACACCGCGACCATGCTGCTGAAGCACCGGTCGGGCGCCGTCTCGATCGTCGAGTGCACCTATGAGTCCCGACGCATGCCGGACCTCTTCCCCGAGACTTTGCTTGAGATCGAAGGCCCGAAAGGCGCCATCATCCTGAAGCCCGGCTCGGTCCTCGACGTCACGATCGAGGGCAAGACCACGACCCATGACGTGGATGCGCCGGTTCTGAGGTGGGCCGAGCGGCCGTGGCACATCATCCAGGAAAGCGTGCTGGCCACCTGCGAGCATATCCTGGGGGCATTGCGCGCCGGCCGCCCCGCCGATACCTCCGCCCTGGACAATGTCCGCACCTTTGGCCTGGTCGAGGCCTCCTATGAGGCGGCAAGCTCCGGCCGTTCGGTCCGGTTCGCCTGATTTTTTCCAGGAATTTCATCGCGTAAGTCATCCGTAAGCGCGCCTTTGGCAGCATCCGCCCGCTGATTTCGGGGCGGCACCCCCCTGCTCGTCCCTTTGGCGCATAGCAAAACTGCGGAGGACATCATGAGCCGGACCATCCAGCGTATGGCAGAGCAAGCCCAAAGCCGGGAGGCGGCGCGCACCGCCGGCGAGCGCGTCAGATACGACGACCAGTCCGAACGACTCGCAGATGCGCTCTGGCGCGCCATGGATCCGGGCATTTCCAACTCCCCCGCCGCGCGTGCGAAACGCCCGGCGCACGCGTTCGGCGAGGTCCGTTTGGCCGATCAGCCGGTCGAGGCCGCGCTCGTTGCCTCTCCCGTCCTGCCGCACGATATCCATCGCAAACTGGTGGCGGAATCCCTGGTCACGGCGGAAAAGCTGGGCAAGATCGTGGCGCAGGGCGCCGCGGCCATCAACGCCCCGGTCGACGGCGTGTTCTCCCTCGCGCAGTGGCAGTCGCCGTTCAAGCAGCAGAACAACCGCGGCACCTGCTGGGCGTTCGCCGGCGCGGCCGCGCTCGAGGCAGCCTATCGCCGGAAATACAACATCGCGATCGACGTGTCCGAGGAATACGTCTTCCACATGGGCAAGTCCTTCGCCCTCAACCGCGACTCGCAGCAGGCGGTCGTGACGCCGGTCGAGAACAATTCGTCGCTGACCGGCTTCCAAGGCAGCGGCGACATCGTCCAGAAGCTGAGCGAGAACGCGGCGGCGCCCGAGGGCGCGGCGCCCTATCTCCAGACCCAGGAAGATCTGGTCGCGCTGTTGCCGGTGCTCGGCCTGCCCAACGTCCAGGCCCTGACC
>DASYRS010000498.1:0-4791 GCA_036004205.1 Dongiaceae bacterium | reverse complement strand
GGCCTGCAGCTTTGGGCGGCTATCGCCTGGCGTGGTGTCTGGCGGTGGTTGGCGGCCGCTCCCTTGCTCATCCTCGCGGGCCATTTTCTTCTGATCATGGCGCAGATCTCGATCGATCCGACCAGCCACAATCTCTGGCCGCTCGAGCTTGCCATGACCGCTCTCATCGGACTGCCGGTCGTCGGTGTCCTGTGGCTCGCGCGCCTGGTGGCGAAGGCCTAGGCCGCCGCGCGCAATCCCTCGCTGCCTGACAGATAACTCAGCGCCGCCAGCACGCCGCCGGCGCGGTGCGGCACCTTGGCGAGCGACAATCCCATCTCCACGCCGCTCAGCGTGCCGGCGAGCATCAAGTCGTTGAAGTCGCCCAGGTGCCCGATGCGGAACACCTTGTCCGCCAGCTTGCCGAGGCCGGCGCCGAGCGACATGTTGAAACGCTCCAGAATTGCCCTGCGCAAGCCGTCGGCGGAATGGCCCTCGGGCGCGAACACCGCGGTCACCGACTGGCTGTATTCGCTGGGCTCCGCGCACACCGTGTCGAGGCCCCAGGCGCGCACCGCGCGGCGGGTCGCCTCGGCCAGCCGCGCATGGCGGGCGAACACGTTCTCCAGCCCCTCTTCCGCGATCATGTCCAGCGACTCTTTGAGACCGAAGAACAGGTTGCAGGCCGGCGTGTAAGGCAGGTTGCCCTTGCCGTCGGCCGCCGCCAGCATCGGCTCCCAGTCCCAGAACGCGCGCGGCAGCGCGGCGGTTTTCATCGCCGCGCGTGCCTTTTCACTCGCCGCGACGAAGGCGAGGCCGGTCGGCAGCATCAATCCCTTCTGCGAGCCGCCGATGACCACATCGACGCCCCACTCGTCCATGCGCATGTCGGCGCTGCCGAGCGAGGAGATGGTGTCCAGCATCAGCAGCGCGGGATGGCCGGCGCGGTCGATCGCCTTGCGGATCTCGCCGACGCGGCTCATCACGCCGTTGGAAGTCTCGTTATGCACCAGCAGGATCGCCTTGATCTTGTGCGCCTTGTCGGTGGTCAGGACGGCTTCGATTGCTTCCGGCGACGGCGCGCGGCGCCAATCGGTCGCCAGCATCTGCACATCGAGCCCGAGCTTGTGGGCCATGTTGCCCCACAGGACCGCGAACTGGCCGGTGTCGAAGGTCAGCACCTGGTCGCCGGGCGAGAGCGTGTTGACGAGCGCGGATTCCCACCCGCCGGTGCCGGAGGCCGGGAAGATCATCACCGGCTGGCGCGTCTTGAAGATCGGGCGCACGCGTTCGAACACCTCGGCCTGCAGCTTCGCCCAGGCTGGACCGCGATGATCCAGCACCGGCTGCGCGATCGCGCGCAGGATGCGGTCGGGAATGTTGCTGGGTCCCGGAACCTGCAGGAAATGACGGCCGGCGTGGTAGGTCATCCTCGTGCTCCTTCGAGCCTAGAACAGCACAAGGAAGACGCTATCGATGCTCAGGATCGCGAACTAAGCGGGTTGCGACGCTCGGAAGCGATAAAACGACTCCGGCGCTATTGGGCCGCTTTCCGTTGCTTGGCCGCGGCCCGGGCCAGGAAGCGCCGGTTCATGGCCTCGTGGGCTTCCTCCGACCCGTCATGAAAGGTCCCCATCCATTTGTCGATCGGGATCACGCCGTCGGCGTAGTTGCATTCGAAATATTTGTGGTGGAGGTAGTGAGCGTGGCTGTCCGTGTCGATGGCCCGGTTCCTCCCGACCACGACCTTGTCGAATCCCGTGTGGCCCGGCACCGGCGCCAGTCCCGCATGCATCAGATGGAAAAGCGCGTGGAGCGGATGCGACGGCACGATCCAATGAATGAGAACGCCGGAGAAATAGAGCACGTGCTCCACCGGATGCATCGCCAGGCCCGACCAAGGGCCGGGATTGACGTTGTTGTGATGCAGCTTATGCACCGTCCGATAAAGCGGCGGCCAGTGGATCAAGCGATGGATCAGATAGAAATGCACGTCCCGCAGCAGCGGGACCGCCAGCATGAGCAGCACGCAATAGATCGGCTGGGTCTC
Source organism: Dongiaceae bacterium (assembly GCA_036004205.1). GTDB lineage: Bacteria > Pseudomonadota > Alphaproteobacteria > Dongiales > Dongiaceae > Dongia_A. Next base: position 2,762 of record DASYRS010000498.1, on the reverse strand, counting down.
CCAGTCCACGAACGGAATCCAGCCATTCGCAAACGCCCACAGCGTGAAAACCTCGTAGGCCGTCCAGATCGGCACGCCGCTCCCGAGCGACCAGATCATGTTGTCGGCCAATTGGCTTCGAAAGAGGAAGGCGGAATTGTCGGCGGCGAGCCACTTCGCATTGAATTTGAAACTGTTTCCCTGAGCCTTCTGCACGTAGAGCCGGACGTGGAACCCGCCGAAGAACAGCAGCGTCAGGACAAGGTTGCGCGCCAGCAGGAACCTGATCCAGCCAGGCTCCAGCTCCCGCATCGTCCCCAGCGGCGGCGTCGCATAGCGCCAGCAGGCCACCGCAACGGCCGCATACAAAAGATTCCACGACAGGATGTAGCCGTGAACGCCAAACAGCCACTTCCAGAAAGCAAGTGGCTGCAATGGCCAAACAAAGACCGGTGGATACGCGATCAACTTCGCGGGCTTCCAGTCGCCTCTCTTGTTCCGCGATCCGTACTGAGCATCATCCATGCGCGCCTCCAACGGGCGACGATCAACAGCTGCCATTACGTGGATACTAGCAATCTTTCCGCCATCATCGCTGCCCGCGATGACGGGAATCCCTCATCGCGGGGGATTCAATCCCCGAACACGACCAGCGCGTCGACCGCCACGGCCCCGTCGGCCCGCACCATCAGCGGATTGACGTCGAGCTCAAGCAGCGTGCTTCGATTGGCTTCGGCGAAGGCGGCGATCGCCATGATGCTCTTGACCAACGCGCCCATGTCGGCGGCCGGCTTGCCGCGATAGCCGGCGAGCAGCTTGGCGATCTTGAGGTCGCGAATGGTCGCCTCGACCTCTTCGGCCGAGGTCGGCAGCAGCAGCATCGCGGCATCCTCCACCAGCTCGACCATGATGCCACCTGCTCCTATCACCAAAGCGAGGCCGAATTGCGGATCGCGCTGCACGCCGACGATCAGCTCCGCCACCACGTCGCCGACCATGCGCTCCACCAGCACCCGCTCGATCCGGCCGCCCTTGAGGTAGGCCCCGACGGATGTCTCCATGCGCGCCAGGGCCGCTTCGACGTCGCCCACGGACTTGAGGTTGATCGCGACCGCGCCGGCCTCGGTCTTATGGGCGATCAGCGGCTCCGCGACCTTCAGCACCACCGGGAAGCCCAGCGCTTCGGCCGCCTTGGCGGCGTCCGCGGGCGCGACCACGCGGCTCTCCGGGACAGCCAGGCCGAAGCCCGCCAGCAGTTTCTTGCCCTCGACCTCGGACAGCACGCGCCTTTTCTCCCCCGCCGCCGGCGTCACCGGAATCGGGGCGGATGCGAGCTGCGCCTTGCGCTGCGCGAAGCGATGGACGGAGGCGAAGGCGTTCAATGCCTCCTCCAGCCCCTGCATGGGCGCGCCCTTGGCGGCGATCACCTCCGCCCGGGCATGGGCCGGCAGCAATTCCGACAATGTCGAGGTGACGATCGGCATCTTGCCGTGCATGGCGCATGCCTTCAGGAGCGCGCGCACGGCCGCCATGCAGGCCTCTTCGGTCACCGGCCCGTCGGTCGCGAAATCGATCACCAGCATGCCGGCATCGAAATCGCCGCGCATGACGGTGGAGAAGCACTTCACCAGCAGGCCCTCGTGACCCCAGAGCGAGGTGTTGTAATCGAGCGGGTTGGAGACGGTGGCGAAGTTCGGCAGTTGCGCGCGCAGATCGTCCGCCTGGTCGGCAGAGAACCCCGGCAGCGGAATGCCGAGGGTGTCGCACAAATCGGCGGTCAGCAGGCATTCGCCGCCCGAGCAGGTGAAGACCGCGAGCCGGTCGCCCTTCGGCAAGCCCGCCGTCGAAACCAGCTTCAGCGTCTCCAGCAATTGCGGCACCGAGTGAACGCGGATGATGCCGAGCCGCGCGAACAAGGCATCGTACATCTTGTCGCTGCCGGCCAGCGATCCGGTATGGCTCATGGCGAATTGCGCGCCGAGCTCGGAATTGCCGGCTTTCAGCGCCACCAGCGGCTTGCCGCGCTGCAGCGCCTTGGCAGCGGCGCGGCTGAAGGCCGGGACATCCTTGATGCCTTCGAGATAAAGCCCGATGGCGGTCACTTTCGGGTCGTCCGCCAGGGCATCGACATAGTCCGCGGCGTTCAGGATCGCCTGGTTGCCGGAGCTGATGACGTAGGCGAACGGAACAGAGCGATCATTTCGGCTCAAATTGAGCGCGATGTTGCCGCTCTGCATCACGATGGCGCAGCCGGTCTCGACCTGATGGCCGAGCGCGCCGGTCGGCCACAGGCAGATGCCGTCGACGAAATTGAGCATGCCGTAACAGTTGGGCCCGACCACCGCGAGGTCGCCGGCCGCCTCGATGAACTCGGCCTGCAAGGCGACGCCCTCGCCGCCGACCTCGGTGTAACCGGCGGCGTAGCAGATGGCCCCGCCTCCGCCGCGCGCGCTCAACTGGCGCAGGATGTCGATGGTCGCTTCGCGCGGCACCGCGATGAAGGTGGCGTCCGGCGCCTCCGGCAGATCGGCGATCGAGGCGTAGCATGTGCGCCCGCCCAGCTCCGGGTATTTCGGATTGACGACCCAGATCTCGCCGGTGAAGCCGGTGTCGGCGCAGCGCCGGATCGAATCCGCCATCGCCTGGCCGCCCACGATGGCAACGTGCCGCGGCCGCAACAGGCGCCGCAAATTGCGCTGACGCTGTGATAAATCCGCGTTCATTTACTGATCCTTAGCGCGACCGGTCGCAATCATCGAGCTTGGGTGTTAGCAGACCGTACC
>DASYRS010000497.1:0-3976 GCA_036004205.1 Dongiaceae bacterium | reverse complement strand
CAGCAGTTCTAGCTCCAGCTCGCTCTTGAGATTGACGTGATAGAAGTATTCCAGCTTCTGCCGATCGATCTGGCCTTCCCGGTTCTGGCTCATGAGGATGACGGGCGCGGCGTAGGCCGCCTGAAACGACAAGGCGAGATTGAGCAGGATGAAGGGATATGGGTCCCAATGCTGGATCCACGCCACGATGTTGAACACGACCCACAGCGCCAGGATGATGGACTGCGCCATCAGGAACGGCCATGACCCGAGCAACCTAGTAGCCCGGTCCGCGAGCAACTGGCCCGTGCTCGCCTTGGCGTAGGATGGAATGTTCCTCGCCGGGTTCAGGACCCGCAATTCCTGAATGAGCGCCAGCTCTTCTTCGGTCAACTTCATGGGAACCTCGTGCCGCTGTCCACTGCCGATGATTCACGGCCTGCGGCAAAATGCAATCGCGCCCATGCCGCTCAATGCCGTTTGATGGCTACGCGATCCTCGCCCGCGAGATCGGTCAGCACCGTGCTGCCATCGTCCGCCACCCGCAGCAGGGCGTATTTGGCAAGCTGATACAGCTCGGCGTCGCCCTCCTGGAAAAAGAAGGCCTGCGCGCCGTAATCCAGCCTTGGCCCGCGCCAGTCCTTATGCCGGCGATATTGCAGGCGCAGTTCGCCAGACTTGAGCGGCGTCCCGTCATCCAGCCGCGCATAGCGACCGACCCTGTTCTCGTCCAGCGACAGGATCACCCTGCCGCGGTAAGGCAGGCTCTCGATGATCGCTGCCCCCGGCATGGTCGCATCGGCCAGCGCCAGCGCCATGTAGTCCCCCTGGAACAGGGATCGCGGATCGGCCGGCCGGAGCTCGAGCAGCAGGAGCTGGCCATCGGCAATGACCGCGCGCTTCTGCGCAATGTCCCAGTTGGCGAGCGCGAGGATGAGCGCCAATCCGACCAGCGCGATCGCCAATCTCGCTTTTTTCATGACCGCCTCCGCTCGCGCAGCGCGCCGATCAGCAGCCCATAGCAGATCAGCAGAACCGCGCCCGCCGACATCAGGATGATGGACTTTGTCAACAAGGTGTCCTGGAGGTCCGAATAGAAGCGCCAGATGAAATAGACCTCGGCCAGCGCGCCGATCGCGGCCAGGGACCGCGAGCCGATCGTGTAGGCCAGCGTCAACAGCACCAGGGCCGCCGACGCGCCGGTCGGCAGCAGCAGCGTCACCGCCGCCGTGGCGGCCGCCCCCGCCGCGGCCAGCAACCGCCCCTGCGAATCCGCCACGCGCCGCCAATTGATCGCGAACAGGAACGCGAACACCGCCAGGAAAAGCAGCTTGGCCGGCCAGCCGTACCAGAGCATCCACCCCGTCTCGAAGTCCGAGATCGCGAGCTCGACAAGCTGCGGCACGATCAGCAGGGCAAATGCGGTCGGCCGCACGTCGAAGCGCGGTGGATACAGCAAGAGAGCGACGCCGAACGGAGTAAAGATGGCCGGCAGGTCGGCGATCAGGTGTTCCCAATGGTCCCACACCGTGGCAATCGCGAGGATCAGCGCGACCGAAACGATCAGGAACTGCAGCAGCAGCGATCGCCGCTGCCAGATCGCCGCGGCGGCAAAGGGCAAGGTCGTGACCGCGGCCGCCCACACGCTGTCCTCGGAGATGCCGATCCCCGCGCTCGCCAGCAGCGTGCCTGCCGTGGCAAAGGCGACCGCGGCATGCGCGGTGAATGCGCCCTCGGGCCGGTGGTGCAGCAGCCACACGCCGGCGCCGAATACGATCGTGCCGACGACCGCGACGGCGAAATTCGGCTCCCGAATGTCGAAGACAAGATCCATGACCGCGCCGACGAAGAACAAGGCGGCGATCGCGGTGATCCAGGCGCCGATCCCCAGCACCGCCTGCATGTACCACGGCGCGTCGTCATGCGCGGCACGCGTGTTCAGCGCCTGGCGCGCGGCCTCTTCGCCGATCCCGGCCCGCGCACAGAATGCGGCCAGGCTCGTCATGCGGGGATCACCCGGACGCTGCCGCGCAGGCGTCGCATCGCCAGCGCGGCGCTGCCCGTACCGGCGATGGCCCACAGAATCATCGCGCCAAAGCTGGTGAGCGCCGGCGCGACATCATTCCAATCAAATCCGATCGCCTCGTCGATCAGGCGGTATCCGACGCAAATGAAAAAGATATCGGCGAATCCGATGACGATCACCAGGGCCGCGAAATCAGGTCTCAGCCGCCAATAGGCGCCCCCTGCGCCAACCATCACCAGCAGGAAGGCGGCAAGGCAAAGCGGCCCGGAGCCGAACTCGTCGATATCCACGACATTGCCCGCGGCCGGCATGAACAGCACCGCCATGGCGGCGAACAACAGGACGAGGCGCGTCCAATGCGCCGACAGCCACGCGAAGCCGTATCGAACCGCGAGTTCCCTGCCCGCCAGCGCGAGCGCGATGGTCGCCCCGACCAGCACCCAGATGTCTCCCAGGCTCGAGGCACCCACCACCACCAGCACCTGCCCGCCATAGAGTGCCAGGGCGACCTCGGCAACCACCAGCCAGAGCAGCCAATGGACGGCACTGCGCGAGATGATCGCCCAGGGCAGGATGAGCACGGTCCAAGCGACGAATAGCTCGAAGACGTCGGCGCCGGTCTGGTAGACTTGGCCGATCACCGCTAGCAGTACGCCCGTCAGTACCGAAGCCGCGATCAAGAGTATCTGGCCGAAGGCGCGCTCGAGGCCGACCAGCAGAGCTCCGGCCACCGCGATCACCAACGCCGCCTCCACCACGGCGAACTTCGCGATGTCGGTGAGGTCGTGCCAATTGTAGGCGAAGAAGAAGACCACGCCTGCCAGGAACTGGCCCGCGCCCAACCCCAGCAGCGCGCGCCGGCCCCACCTCGCCCAGAAGGCTTCGTCGCGCACCGCCGCGGCTGCAGCCGCATATCCGCGCGCCGAGACGAGCCCGGCCGAGCGCAGCAACTGCAGCTCGCGCGGACCCAATTCCAGATCGGCGGCGTTCACCGTGCTAGGTCTTTCGATGTCGTGGCGATCTCAATTGCCGGTGGGAACGGCGAAGACCTGGCCGGGAAAGATCAGGTCCGGGTTCGCGATCTGATCCTTGTTGGCTTCGTAGATCACGGTGTAGCGGACCCCTTGCCCATAGTTTTCACGAGCGAGCTTCCAGAGCGAGTTTCCCGGCTGCACCACGATCCTGCCCTCCGACGCCGCTGCGCCGGCACTCGCCTGGGTCGTGCCGGTCGCCGCCGCCGTCTGCTGAGCGCCGGCCCCCGCCTGCGCGGCCAGCGGTACGGCCGCCTGCTCGAATGGCGTCTGAGCGCGCGCCAGCACCTTGCCGGTCTCGTCGACCTGATCGACCCGGACGACATGCAGTCCCGGGGCGACCGGCGCCGACGGCGTGAAAGTCCAAAGCCCATCCTCGTCGGCCACTGCCTCCCCGATCGGCTGGTTGTCGACATAGACGAACAGACGCGCCCCGCCCGGCGCCTTGCCCGACAAGATCGCGCGACCGCTGGCGTCATAGTCGATCGCCGAAATCTCCGGCACCTTCGGCGCGCCGGCCGATGCCTCCGCCGGCTGATTGGGCACATTCAAAACCCGGGTCGGCCCATTTCCCGATTTGGGCACTTCGATGGCGAGAGCGCCTGCTGGCTGGTCGCTGGTGCGGCCAGCGATGTCCTTGGCCACTTGCGGTACCAGCACCACCACCGAAGTTTCCGATTCCTGCTTGGCGGCTCCGTCCGCGCTGGAATCCTCCGGCTTGCTTTCGAGCGTGAAGCTGTGCTCGCCGGGATCGAGGGCGCTGTCGGGCAGGAAGACCCATTCGCCGTGACCGTCCGCCCTCACCGAACCGATCGCCTTGCCCTGGTCCAGGATCGTGACCTCGGCATCGGGCTGGGCGCGGCCCGCGATGACTGCATCGCCGCTGGGATTGACGCGCACGACATCGAAACTAGGTGGGGCGGCCTCCCCGGGCGCGGGC
>DASYRS010000496.1:0-6282 GCA_036004205.1 Dongiaceae bacterium | reverse complement strand
ACCGCGCAGCCCCGCTCTTGGGATCGGTCTCGCGAAAAGCGCGGATCGCCAGCAGATCGACCTCCGGCGCTATGCCTTGAAGCTGGCCGTGTCCGACAATGATGCTGGCGATGGCGGTGCCATGAACCTCCGGCGTCGCCGTCGTTCCGAGCGTCTTCGGCTTGGAAATGACGTCGAGGACCGAAATGCTGGCATCCGCCAGGGCCTCGTGCGAGACCGCGACGCCGCTATCGACCATCGCAACCGGAATTCCGGTGCCTCTGGTGACATCAAGGACAGGTTCGATATGCAGCTGCGTCAGGGCGTATTGCAATCCAATGTTCGGCTTCGGGTCGGTCGACGAAAGTTTCCTGGCTGGCGAGGTCGCGAAGGCCGGGTTGCGTTGCACCCAAAGCGGCCGCGGATCCTGGGTCATTCTATTGAACCGCTGACCGAACTGAGCGGTATCGCGCACCGACAGCAGGAAGACGTGCGCATTCAAGCGCGCCAGCTGGAAATAGTCGACGACCGTGCAGTTGTGATCGGCGGCGAAGGTGTTGCCGACGCTTCGCGCCAAGGTGCCAGGGAAGACAACGATCACTTCGTCGGGGCTAACGCTCGGGCCTTGGGATTGATCCGTCGGCAGTTGACCGGGAATTTCGACGTTGGGGGCCGAGCCGCTGGGATTGGCGAAGTTTCCGCCACCACCACCGCCACCACCGCCGCCACCACCATCCACCGCTTTAAAGGCGTCGGGGTCGGCGGTGGGCGGAGGGTTCGGGGGGGCGCTGTTCCCGACCGGACCACCGCCGCCGCCGCCACCGCCGCCTGCGCTCGGTGGAAGCATAGAATCGCCGATGGAAGGGTCCGCTGGCGCGGGGCCGCTGCTTGAAAGCAGGAGCCATGCCGCCGCCAGACACATTGCGGCGGTCAGGCGCGCGAACACGACGTGGCGCCGCACGAGACGCATCAAGGCGGTCTCCTCCACTCTGTCCCCATTGGCCGGTTGGTCGCTCGCCAACCTGGCGTGGTTCGGCGCGGGTGTTCTTATTGTCCGGACAGGACGGTCGCGACCAGATCCTTGCGCGCCAGCAGGTTCGATGTCGCGGCCTCAACATCGCTCGCCTCGGTGGCCGGAATCTGCACCATGTAGGCTCCGCCCGGTTTCGGACCGTCGATGATCGTCGCATTCAACCCGGTCAAAAGCGCCGCGATATCGGCTGCCGTCGCGTCGGGCCGGAAGGTGACCAGCAAGGTTGTGCCGCCCGCACCATTGATATTGCCCGCGACACCGTATTCGCCAGGCCCCGTCGGGTTATAGAGCCGGATACCCAGCGCCACGATCGCGACGCAGGCGGTCGCAAAAGCGGCCTGCCAGACCACGTTGCGGCCAAGGGCACCCTTGATCCAGCCGCCGGCCTCGCCCTGGTTCTCGATGCGCGGCACGCGCCATTGACGGGTGGTTTCGACCTGCTGCAGCAGGCGCTGCAAAGTCTCCGGCGGGGCCGGCTCGACCGTTTCGGCGGCGCGCGACACGGCCTCGCGCTCGCGCTGGACCTGGGCAAGCTTGTCGGCGAGATCCGGCATGGTCTTCAGCGCGGCCTCGATGCCGCGCGCTTCCTCGCGCGAGACGCGCCCGGTCACATACCAGGGCAGCAGCTCCTCGACATCCTGCGGCTCCAGCGGTCCCTGATGATGTTGGTCGTGTCTCATGCCGCCGCCCCCTCGATGCCTTCCGCCTCGAGCAAGGCGCGCAGGCGCTGCCGGGCATAGAACATGCGTGTCTTCACGGTGTTTTCGGGACAATCCAGGATTTCGGCGATCTGCCCCACGCTGAACTCCTGGAAATAGGCCAGTTGCAACACGATACGGTGGTCCACGCTCAGTTTTTCCATCAGTCGCGCGATGGTGTGCGACAGGTCTTCGGCGGCGATCTTGCTGTCGGCGGCCGGCGCGTCATCGGCAATCTCGGCGACCGCTTCCTCGTCGAGCTCCACTTCGCGCCGCTTGCGCAGCCAACTGATCGCTTTGTGATGGGCTATGCTGTAGATCCACGTGGCGACGGACGACTTGCCTTCGAACCGGCCGGCTTGGCGCCAGACGTCGAGCATCGTTTCGTTCAGCACGTCGGCGGCGGCTTCGCGGTCGCGCAACGTCTTCACAAGGAAAGCGAAGAGCGGCCGTTCCAGCCGGCGATAGAGCGCCGTCACCGCGTCCTTGTCGCCGCGCGCGATCCGCGCCAGCAACTGTCCGTCGCTGGCCGCCGCGTCCGCCGACCTGGCACTCAGCATGTCCATCCCACATCCATCCGTCGCAGCACGCGCGCGGCCGGTTCGACAGCGCGGTGCGAATGCTTCAAGTGCTTGTTATTTTTCGCTTTTCGCGAAAGCCAAGATACCGCAAAGCGGGGCGGATTGTATAGGTCTCATCGCGCCGCCGCCCGCCTGCGGCAAGAGTACGCACACACCCTGGGGCAATTGACAGAACGATGCCGACCGGTGACAACAGCGCCATTATCGCGACCAGGGGCCGGGCGGAGCGCACGCACGGCGGGCATGCCGATCAGGCGACTAACGCAATGAGACTAAGACATTTTCTGCCGCCGACCCACCGCGAGCTGCGACGCTCTCATATAGCGTTCGTCGAGTCGGCCAATCTGGCCGTCATGTGGTCCTACAAGGCCGCCTGCACGACGGTGGTCAAATGGGTGTTCCTGCACAATGGATTGCTGCCGGAGGCGTTGGCCTACAGCAGCTGGATCCACAAGTACCGGCTGCGCCAATACCAGAAGTCGGACCAGTATCTCGCGCGACTGAAGCAGGTCGGAAGCGGAACCTTTGACGTGGTCAAGGTCGTGCGCGATCCGTTGGATCGGGCGGTCAGCTCCTACATCCACGCCTATCGCACCGGCTATGACGATAAAACGATTGCCGAGGTCATTGGACGGCCGGTCTCGCGCCGGCAACGCTTCTCCTTTCGCGAGTTCGTGACATTCCTCGAGCAGAACAACCTGCGGTATTGCAACCCCCACCATCGCGTCCAGGTGGCTCCGATCGAGCGCCATGTGCTGTTCCGGACAAGGCCGGGCAAGATCATCAGGATCGAGCAGGGATTGACGTCGGCGCTGAGCGAGCTGGAGCGCGCTCACGGCCTGCCGGCGACCGATTTCACGAGCCCGATCTTCAGCTCCGATCATCACACGGTCCGGGCCGACCATCATGGGCTGGCGGCGGACTTGACGCATTTCTCTCAGACAGCGGTGCCGCCGGCGAGCATGTTCTACGATGACGATCTGTCGGCAAGGGTCGCTCGGCTGTATGCGGAGGACTTCCGCCACTATGGCTACTCGACCGATGCTCCGCGGGCGGCGGAGGCGCAAGACGGCCACCCGAAGGTCACTCGTTCGGCCTTTCCGCAAGCGCAACTTTGACTCCAACCCGCACGCCTGGTACCGGGGTCCGACGCCCGTTCGAACGATGTTCGGATGAGTTGACGCGCCGGCCGGTACGACTCGAATGATTCTCTTCCATGTCGAAGCGCTGGATTTCGACAAGCCGGACGTAAGGTCTCGCGCTTGGCTGCCCGCTTGCCTTCTGCGGCGCGCCGGGTTGGCGGCACGGCTTGTCGAGGGCGAGGTCCCGGCCGATCTCCTCAAGGCGGCAAAGTGCGTCATCCTGACCGGCGGAGCGTCCGCACACGCCCTCGGCGTGGCGGAGCGGGCATCGGCTGCGGGCGTGCCAGTCATCCTTGACGTCGGCAGCGTCGATATCCTCAAGGCATCGATAGCCGGCCCACAGCGCGAGCAGTTCGTCGCGATCGCGGCGCTTGCCAGCGCGGTCACGGTCGGCAGTGAGATGCTGGCCCGCCATGTCGAACAGGTCATCGGCGTGCGGCACGTCGCGATCGCGCCCGACGCGCTCGAGATCGAGGATGGTCTCGGCGCGGGCATGCGCCATCATCCAGGCGCGACAGCACGGGTGGCGGCAAAGTGGGCCGAGGGGCTGGCGCGCGACGCGGTTGCCCGGTTACGGCGCAGGTGGCCGGGCCACGCGCTATCCGATGCAGCGTGCAGGCGCATCGTGTGGTTCGGCGCGTCGCGCCAGCCCAACGGCGAAGGCGGGGTCGCGGAGCTGCTGCTGGCTGCGAGCGACCTGGCCGACCTGGCCGAGGAAATGCCGTTGCGGCTCGACATCGTCGGACGCTCGCCACGGACGGCAAGGCGCTTGCTCAAGCAGCTTGCGATACCGGTCGCCTTCTATCGCTATTCGCCGTGGCGGGCACGGGCGCGGCTGCGCGGGGCCGATCTCTGCCTGCTCCCAAGCGGCGGCGACCCGGCGAGCCTGGCGAGGTCGTCGGCGCGGGCGAACCTGGCGTCCGCCTTTGGGGTTCCGGTCGTCGCGTCGACGGCCGCCAGGACCCTGCTGCCCGCGATGCGCGCTGCGCTGGCGGACCGGACAACGGCGCGCGCGTGGAGTTCCACCGCGCATGCGCAATCCGCGACGGCGGCTTGGCGGCAGGCGATCGATGCCGCTCAGGCGGCGGGGGGGCAACGTCCCGTCACCCGGATCGCCATCCGGGCCGATCAACGATTGCGCGTCCTGTTTCTGCTCCAGCAATTCCAGGACATCGATCTCATCGCGCCGATTGCCGAAGCGGCCAGTGCCAGCCCAGACATCGACGTGCGTGTCGCGGTCCTCTCGAAGATCGCAGTGCCGGCATCGCGGCGCCTGCGCGCGGTTTGCGGCAATGGCGGCACTGTCGAGTTTTGGCATGGCGCGGACCTGCTCGGAAAACGGATTGCACCAGCGCGGTTCGCGGTGGATGTGGCGGTCACGGCATCCGAAGGCCTCGGGGTCGGGGCGCGGTTCGCCAGGGCGTTCGTCGTCGCCAGCCGTTCCACCGGCGCGCGCGCCGTGACGTTGCAGCATGGCCTGGACAATGGCGGCCTGACGTTCGGACCAAGGGTTCCGCCGCACGCGTTCAACGCCGATCTGGTCCTCACCTGGGGCGGGCCGCATCGGTTGACGGAGGCGGCCTGTGGAGAGATCAAGGACAAGGCCGTTCCGGTCGGCTGCCCCAAGCGCGTGTTTCGGCGGAGCGATTTTCCGGGCTTTCCCTATGCCGACCGCTCCTTCATCGCGGTCTTCGAAAACCTGCATTGGCGCAGATACAGCGATGACTATCGCAAGCGGTTCGTAAGCGACCTGGCGGCCACGGCGGAATCATCGCCGGACACCGCGTTCGTAGTGAAGCCGCACATGGGCGGCCGGTGGTTTACCCGCCAGGGACCGACGGACAAGCCACTGCCGGCGAACGTCAAGATCGCGGACCCCGAGGTGGCCCAGTGGCGACGCTTCACGGCCGATGCATTCCTGGCTCATGCATCCGCCGTCATCACCACGCCCTCGACGATCGCGCTGGATGCCGCGCGCTACGGCGTGCCGGTCGCGCTCGTGGCCTATGGCATTTCCGCGCAGAACTATGTGCCGCTTCCGCGACTGGAACGAACCGAAGATTGGCTGGAGTTCCTGGATCAGGCGCGATGTGGGCGCTATGACCGGGCGAAGCTCGACGCGTTCTTTGCGGATGCCGCCCTTCCCGGCGATGCCGTCGCACGCATCCTGACCGTGATCAAAATGGCCGGGGCGCGACGGTCCAAAGCAGAGATACTGTCCGCCTTGCGCGCCTCGGCGCACGGCATGGCCGCGTCGTAGGTTCGAGCAGACGGCCGTTCCCATCCACGGTGATCCCTGGCTTGTCTCCGGCCCAGGCTTGCATTAAGGCTTGGCCCGGGAACGGAAACACATTGCCTGCGTCAGACGTTCGCGGGCGTCGGGAATGCCAGAGATGGGTCCAGTCATCAATTGCGCCATCTACGAGGGCGGCCTCAAGATCCGGGATCTGGACATCAACAACCCGGAGGACATGACAGTCCAAACCGGGCGGGTCATCTGGATCGGGCTGCATGAGCCCAGCCAGGAACTGCTGAGCGAGTTGCAGCGCGAGTTCAAGCTGCACGAGCTCGCGATCGAGGATGCCTATAAGGCGCATCAACGGCCCAAGATCGAGATCTACGGCGAGACCCTGTTTGTCGCCATGAAGACGTTCCAGCGGGTCGGCGAGGAATTCGCCATGGGCGAGACCTGCGTGTTCGTCGGGCGCGGCTATGTCATCACTGTCCGTCATGGACCCTCGCGCTCCTACGCCGCAGTCAGGGCGCGGTGCGAGAATTCTCCCAACATGCTGCGGCAGGGCGAGGATTTCATCCTCTATGCCCTGATGGATTTCATCGTCGATAACTAC
>DASYRS010000495.1:0-8226 GCA_036004205.1 Dongiaceae bacterium | reverse complement strand
GGACCAGCTGTCGCGCCACTCGCTGATCGACCTCAAGGTCAAGGCCAAGGGCGACCTGCATATCGACTTCCACCACACTACCGAGGATACCGGCATCTGCATCGGCGAGGCGGTGGCGAAGGCGCTGGGCGACCGCACCGGCATCCGCCGCTGGGGCGAAGCCACGGTGCCGATGGACGAGACGCTGACCCGGGTCGCGCTCGACGCGTCCAACCGGCCGTACCTGATCTGGAAGGTGACCTTCTCCAAGCCGAAGCTGGGCGAGATGGACACCGAATTGTTCAAGGAGTGGTTCCAGGCCTTTGCCCAGAATGCCGGCCTGACGCTGCACATCGAGAACCTCTACGGCGAGAACAACCACCACATCGTGGAAAGCTGCTTCAAGGGATTGGCCCGCGCCCTGCGCCAGGCGATCGAGATCGACCCCCGGAAGTCGGATGCGGTGCCGTCGACAAAGGGCGTGCTCGGAGGGTCGCTGTGATGGAAGCAATCTTCGCTTCCCCCCTCACCCCAACCCCTCTCCCTCGAGGGGAGAGGGGCCTTAAGCGCGAACCCATCCACGGCGTCCCCTCTCCCCTCGAGGGAGAGGGACAGGGTGAGGGGGCGTCGATGCAGCGCTCGCTTCATCGCCACCGCTGGCTCCACGTCGTTCCCTAGCCCGGACCCGATCCATGATCGTTGCGATCGTCGATTACGGGGCCGGAAATCTCCGCTCCGCCGAGAAGGCATTGGCCGCTGCCGCCGACGATGCCGCGCGCGTCATCGTCACCGCCGACCCTGACGCGGTGCGCAAGGCCGACCGCGTGGTGCTGCCGGGCGTCGGCGCCTTTGCCGATTGCAAGCGCGGGCTCGATGCACTGCCCGGCATGGTCGAGGCGCTGGAAGAGACCGTGCTACGCCAGGGCAAGCCGTTCCTCGGCATCTGCGTCGGCATGCAATTGATGGCGAGCGTCGGCGTCGAGTTCGGCACCCACAAGGGCCTGGATTGGATCAAGGGCCAGGTGGTGGTGCTGGACCCCGCCGACCGCTCCCTGCGCATTCCGCAGATGGGCTGGAACGACTTGCGGCTCCAGGATTCCGGCCACCCCGCTTTGGCTGGAACAAAGACCGGCGAGCACGCCTATTTCGTCCATTCCTATCATTTCATTGCCGAGCGGCCCGGGGACGTGCTCGCGACCGTGGAATATGGCGGGCCTGTGACCGCCATTATCGGACGCGACAACCTCCTCGGCGTACAATTTCATCCCGAGAAAAGTCAGCAGGTCGGCTTGAATTTGCTGGCAAGCTTCCTGAAGTGGAATCCGTGACATGACCGAGATGCCCAAAGCCGCCACCAAGGTCGAGATCGCCACCGCGCTCACGCGCGGCGATCTCTCCGACCTGTGCCAGGCCGCCGACGATGCGATCGTCGCGGGTGGCGGGTTCGGCTGGCTGAAGCCGCCGCGCCGCGACGTGATGGAAAGCTACTGGAAGGGCGTGCTGATGGTGCCGGAGCGCACCCTCATCGTCGGGCGTCTGGACAATGTCATCGTCGGGTCCGCGCAGCTGGTCCGGCCGACCAAGAACAACGAGGCGCAGGCCCATAGCGGGCAGCTCACCACCAGCTTCATGGCGCCCTGGGCGCGCGGCCACGGCCTTGCCCGCATGATCGCGGAAGCGGTGGAGAACCACGCGCGCAAGCTCGGCCTGCGCGTGCTCAATCTCGACGTGCGCGAGACCCAGGAGGCCGCCATCACGCTCTACCGCTCCCTCGGCTATCACGAGGTCGGGCGGCACGCGCATTATGCGCGGGTCGATGGCGAGTACGTCGCCGGCCTCTATTTCTGGAAAGACCTGACGGATAGCGGAACCGCGTCTTGATCCTGTTTCCCGCCATCGATCTGAAGGACGGCCAATGCGTGCGCCTGGTCAAGGGCGACATGAGCCAGGCCACCGTCTTCAATCTTGATCCCGCGGACCAGGCGCGCCGCTTCGCGCAGGCGGGAGCGGAATGGCTGCACCTGGTCGACCTCAACGGCGCCTTCGCCGGCAAGCCGGTGAACGCGGCGGCGGTCGAAGCGATCCTCGAAGCCGTGACGATTCCGGTGCAGCTTGGCGGGGGCATCCGCCACATGGCGCAGATCGAGGATTGGCTCCGGCGCGGCGTCGCGCGCATCATCCTCGGCACCGTCGCGCTGAAGAATCCGGCCCTGGTGAAAGAGGCCTGCCGCAAATTCCCGGGCAAGATCGCCGTCGGCATCGACGCCAAGAACGGCAAGGTCGCGGTCGAAGGCTGGGCCGAGACCAGCGACGTCACCGCCCTCGACCTTGCGAGGCTGTTCGAGGATGCCGGCGTCGCCGTCCTCATCTTCACCGACATCGACCGCGATGGACTCCTGCAGGGAGTCAACGTTTCAAGCACCGCGGAACTGGCGCGCAGCGTCTCGGTTCCCGTGATCGCCTCCGGCGGCGTCTCGTCGCTCGCCGACCTCGACGCGCTGCTCCAGATCGCGCCCACCACCCGCAGCTATGGCGGCGGCATCATCGGCGTCATCTCCGGCCGCGCCCTCTACGACGGGAGTCTCGACCTGGCAGCGGCGCTGAAGCGGCTGAAAGAGGCGGCGTGATGCGGCACTCCTCCCCCCACCTTCCTTCTCTCTTCCCCCCTTGTGGGGGAAGGATGCGGAGCCTTAGCGAACGAAGTGAGCTTAGGCGGAGCTGGATGGGGGGTGACGCCGCACGAACATTGGGAGCTACACGCCAAGGGCACGCACACTTTCTCGCCCTTCGCCGACCGCTCGTGCGGCGGCACCCCCCATCCCTACCTTCCCCCACAAGGGGGGAAGGGGCTTTCTTTTTAAGAGGGATGGAAATTTCGATACGGGTCGAGCGGAGCATTGCCTCATGCTGAAAATGCGGGTCATCCCCTGCCTCGACGTGAAGGACGGCCGCACCGTGAAGGGCGTCAATTTCGTCAACCTGGTGGATGCCGGCGATCCGGTGGAGCAGGCCAAGCTGTACGATGAAGCGGGCGCGGACGAGCTGTGTTTCCTCGACATCGCCGCCTCTCACGAGAATCGCGACACGCTCTATGACGTGGTGGCGAAGACCGCGTCGGCCTGCTTCATGCCGCTGACCGTCGGCGGCGGCGTGCGCAGGATCGAGGACATCCGCAAGCTGCTGCTGGCCGGCGCGGACAAGGTCTCCATCAACACCGCCGCGGTCAAGGAGCCGGACTTCGTGCGCCAGGCCGCCGAGAAGTTCGGCGCGCAATGCATCACCGTCTCGATCGACGCCAAGCAGGTCGGGCCCGAGCGCTATGAGATCTTCACCCACGGCGGGCGCAATCCGACCGGCATCGATGCCGTCGCCTTCGCGCGCCAGGTGACGGGGCTGGGCGCCGGCGAATTGCTCGTGACCTCGATGGACCGCGACGGCACCAAGCAGGGCTACAACATCCCGCTGACCCGCACGATCGCCGACGCGGTGCGGGTGCCGGTGATCGCGTCCGGCGGCGTCGGCACCCTCGACCACCTGGTCGAAGGCATCCGCGACGCCCACGCCACCGCGGTGCTCGCCGCCTCGATCTTTCACTTCGGAACCTATACGATCGGCGCAGCGAAGGCGCATATGGCGAAGGCTGGATTGCCGATGCGCCTCTGACGGAGGAGAGACGGATGTCCAATTGGGAAGGCGTGCTGGAGCGCCTCTATGCCACCATCGCGGCGCGGCGCACGGCCGACCCCGGCAGCTCCTACACCGCCAAGCTGCTGCACCAGGGCCGCACGGTGATCGCCAAGAAGATGGGCGAGGAAGCGGTCGAGACCGCGATCGCCGCGGTCGCGAACGACAGCGACGCCGTGGTCTCCGAGAGCGCCGATCTGCTCTACCACCTGCTGGTGCTGTGGGCCGATTGCGGCGTGGAGCCGGAAGAAGTGTGGGCCAAGCTCGGCGCGCGCGAAGGCCTGTCGGGCCTCGCGGAGAAAGCGGCGCGCCCACAAACCTGATCAGCGCGGGAGGCAGTCCGATGAGCTACGATTCGAACAACGTGTTCGCCAAGATCCTGCGCGGCGAGATCCCCTGCGCCAAGATCTACGAGGACGAGCACGTCCTTGCCTTCAAGGACATCCGCCCCCAGGCCAAGGTCCATGCCCTGCTGATCCCGAAGGGCGCCTACGTCTCCGCCCAGGATTTCGGCGCCAAGGCGAGCGACAAGGAGATCGCCGCCTTCCACCGCGCGGTCGCGAAGATCGCCGCCGACCTCGGCGTGGCCGAGAGCGGCTATCGCCTGATCGCTAACACCGGCGGCCATGGCCACCAGGAAGTGCCGCACTACCACGTCCACATCCTCGGCGGCCAGCCGATGGGCAAGATGGTGAACTTGCCTTAGGCCTCGAACCGACGAGCGTCAAAGGCGGGGCTCGTTACCGGCTCAGAGCTTCGCCTGTTGCCACAATGCGAAGATAAAAAGCACCATCGCACCTGCGCAATTGAACGTCCGCAGGTGGTTCCATTTGGTCCAATCTCGCACATAGCTGTTCCAGACCGACGCGCTTGACGGATCGCCCGGCGCAAGGCGTGCCAAAGAACCGTTCAGCGGCACATTGCGCATCATTGTGGTGATGATGGCGCCGCTCAAGTACATCACTCCTCCGAACATCACGGCAGCCGAGTTCGCCTGGTTCCACGGCCATACCGCCGCAATGATGGCGACCGCGCAGAGGACGCCGGTGCCGAACAGCAGCGTCATGAATATCGGGGTGACGGCCGTAACATTGATTGCTTTCATCGCATTGATGCCTTCACTCGGCGCCAAGCGCGTCAACCCCTGCATCACGAATGTGGAAAAGGCGAAAAACACGCCAGCATTCAATCCGCAGCCGAGCGCGCACGCCGCAATCAGAATCGCATAGCAACCGAACATGAAACCCCCGGAATCGATTGTGCCCGGGAAGGGTAGCACAGTCGCGAATTCAAGCGAGCGCGATCAGATCCGCGCGCAGGTCATCGGCATTGCGCTTGAGCTGGCGCTCGAGCGCGGCATGGGTGCGCTTCCAGATCGGGACCGCGGCGATCAGCAGCGCGCGGCCCTCCGCCGTCAGGGCGAGGCGGCGGGAGCGGCGATCCGCTTCATCGACCGTCACCGTGACGAGTCCGCGCCGTTGCAGCGGCTTCAGGTTTGCGGTCAGCGTGGTGCGGTCCATCGCCAGCAGTTCGGCGACGGGGCCGATGCTGGCGGGCTGCGGCCGGTTGAGGCTCATCAGCAGCGAGAACTGGCCTTGCGTCAGTTCCAGCGGGCGCAGCGCGTCGTCGAACCGGCGCGCCACCACCCGCGCCGCGCGCTGCAGATGAAGGCACAGGCAGGTGTCGCGCACATGATGCGTGACTTCGAACGGCAGCGCCTTGCGGTTTGACATCGGGCCATTATGTTGATATCAACCTATCGCGTCAAGCGGAACCGCTTCGAGCGGCGTCCGGTTAACGATAGAGCGCGCGGCCGCCCATAATCAAAACGCCCGAAGCCGCGCAATCAGACAGATCCGTGGAGGACAACGATGGCTTATGTCGACGGCTTCCTGTTGGCGGTTCCGACCCGGAAACTGGATGCCTATCGCCGCTTGGCCGCCGAGGCGGGCAAGCTGCCATTCGATGTCAAACGCATGTCATACGGTGGGTTCAAGGTGCTGGTCGATATGTAGCCCACCAATTCAGCAGAGGAGATTTCAGCCATGCAAGCCATTGTTCCCTATCTGACCGTCAAGGGTGCCGGCGAGGCGGCCGGCTTCTATCAGAAGGCCTTCGATGCCAAGGAGACCGCCCGTCACGCGGCGGAGGACGGCAAGAGATTCATGCACATCGCCCTCGTCATCCACGGCGGCGATGTCTTTCTGTGCGACGAGTTCCCGGAACATGGCGGCGCGCCCGCGCCGACGGCGCAGCGGCCCGCGCCGGTTCAGATCACCGTCCAGCTCAAGGCACCCAAGGACGTCGACGCCGTCTATGCGCAGGCCGTCAAGGCCGGCGCTACCGGCGTCAGCGAGCCCACCGACATGTTCTGGAACGCCCGCTTCGCGCAGCTGCGCGACCCGTTCGGGCACCTCTGGATGCTGAACGCGCAATTGCCGCCGAAATAGGAGATTGCCATGAACCCGCACAAGATCGTTTCCGAAGCGGAATGGACCGAGGCGCGCAAGGCGCTGCTGGCCAAGGAGAAGGAGCTGACCCACGCGCGCGACAAGCTGAGCGCGGCGCGGCGCGAGCTGCCGTGGGTGAAGGTCGAGAAGAAGTACGAGTTCGACACAATCGACGGCAAGAAGAGTCTCGCCGATCTGTTCGAGGGGCGCAGCCAGCTCATCGTCCAGCATTTCATGTTCGGGCCCGATTGGGAGGCCGGCTGCGTCGGCTGCTCGTTCGGAGCCGACCATGTCGACGCCGCCTACCAGCATCTCGAGCATCATGACGTCACCTTCGTAGCGGTATCGCGCGCGCCGCTCGCCAGGCTGCTGGCGTACAAGAAGCGCATGGGCTGGCATTTCAACTGGGTGTCGTCATTGAACAGCGATTTCAACTACGACTTCCACGTCTCCTTCACCAGGGAAGAGCTGGCGAAGGGCAAGGTCTATTATAATTTCGAGATGAAAGAGACCAAGATGGAGGATCTGCCGGGCGAAAGCGTGTTCATCAAGGACAGCGACGGCACGGTCTATCACACCTATTCGGAATACGGCCGCGGCGGCGAGGAGATCCTCGGCGCCTACATGCTGCTCGACCTCACGCCCAAGGGCCGCAACGAATCCGAGCCGATGGAATGGGTGAAGCGGCACGATGAATATGGGAGTGAGAGCAAGCGCAAGGCTGGTTAGCCCGCAACCAAGATTTATCTCTTCCCCCCTTGTGGGGGAAGGATGCGGAGCCTTAGCGAACGCAGGGAGCTTAGGCGCAGCTGGATGGGGGGTGACGCGGCACGACAGGCCGAGTAGAGCACTGGTGATTGCGCCGCCTACACGCTTCATGCGCCAGCAGCTCTCGTGACTCGTTCTCTGCGCCTGTGCGGCGGCACCCCCCATCCCAACCTTCCCCCACAAGGGGGGAAGGGGTTTTTGGCGATTTAGAGAGGAAGCCTTTCATGACCACCGGTATCGAGGGCAAGCGGCGCTGGCTGGCTCTGCTCATTCTCTGCCTCGGCGATCTGATGATCGTGCTCGACACCACGATCGTGAATGTCGCGCTGCCGTCGATCCGCGCCGATCTCCAATTCACCGAGACCTCGCTGGTCTGGGTGGTGAACGCCTATATGCTGACCTTCGGCGGCTTCCTCCTCCTGGGCGGGCGGCTCGGCGATCTCTACGGCCATCGCAGATTGTTCCTCTCCGGCATCGCGCTCTTCACCCTGGCCTCGCTCGGCTGCGGCCTTGCGAATTCGCAGGAGCTGCTGATCGCGGCGCGCGCGGTGCAGGGCATCGGCGGCGCGGTCGTTTCGGCCGTCGCTCTCTCCCTCATCATGCTGCTGTTCACGGAAGCCGCCGAACGCGCCAAGGCGATGGGCATATTCGGCTTCGTGATGGCGGGCGGCGGCAGCGTCGGCGTGCTGCTGGGCGGCCTGCTCACCGACACGCTCGACTGGCACTGGATCTTCCTGGTCAACCTGCCGGTCGGGATCGCGGTCTTCGCCTTGTGCCTCGCTCTGATTCCCGCCGGCCGGAGCCAGGCGGCGGGCGGGCGCCTGGACATTGCCGGCGCGATGACCGTCACCATCTCCCTGATGCTCGCGGTCTATGCGATCGTGAACGGCAACGAGATCGGCTGGAGCTCGACCCAGACCCTCGGCCTGCTGGCGATCGCCGCCGCGCTTTTGGCCGCGTTCCTCGTCATCGAATCGCGGGTCGCTTCGCCGCTGATGCCGCTCGGTCTGTTCCGCTTTCGCAACCTCGCGACCTCGAACGTGCTGGGCGTGCTGTGGGCGGCCGCGATGTTCGCCTGGTTCTTCCTGTCGGCGCTCTATATGCAGCTCGTGCTTGGCGCCACGCCGAGGCAGGTCGGCCTCGCCTTCCTGCCGGCCAATCTCATCATGGGCGCTTTTTCGCTCGGCTGGTCGGCCAAGCTGGTGACGCGCTTCGGCATCCGCACGCCGCTGGCGGTGGGCTTGGCGCTCGCCGCGGCTGGCTTGGCCCTCTTCGCGCGGGCGCCGGCCGACGGCGCGTTCCTGATCGATGTGCTGCCGGGCATGACCTTGCTCGGCCTCGGCGC
>DASYRS010000494.1:0-6526 GCA_036004205.1 Dongiaceae bacterium | reverse complement strand
AACACCATCAGCACCATCTGCCTGCCGCAATTGCGCGCCGCGACCAGCATTCCCGTGGTCGGTGTCGTGCCGGCCGTCAAGCCGGCGGCGCAGCAGAGCCGGCGCAAGATCATCGGCGTGCTCGCAACGCCGGCCACCATCGACCGGCCCTACACGAGCGACTTGATCCAGCGTTATGCCGCCGATTGCACGGTGCTGAAGATCGGCTCGGCGGAACTGGTGGAGATGGCGGAAGCGAAGCTGCTGGGCCAGGCGGTGGATCAGACGCGGGTGCGCCGCATCCTCGCGCCGTTCTTCGACCGGCCGGCGGAGAGCCAGCCCGATGTGGTCGTGCTGGCCTGCACGCATTTCCCGCTGCTGCGCGAGGAATTGCAGGCGGCGGGACCGGCCGACGTTTCCTGGATCGATTCCGGCGCGGCGGTCGCGCGGCGCGTGATCGACGTGCTGCCGGCCCCGCGCGGCCGCGCAATCGATGCCGATCTCGCGCTCACCTCCGCGGCTGCCGAATCAGCGATGGGGCGCGCGTTGGCGCGGTTCGGTTTCGCGGCGGTCGAGACTCTATCCGCCTAGGGATTGCGCGCCCGGCACAGATTGAGGATCGCGTCGAGCTTGGAATTGACCTCCGCGCTGCTCTGCTCCAACCCGATGGCGGCGATATCCTGTTGCGACAGCCGGCGCGTCACCTCCCGCTCCACGCAGCCGCAGAAGGTCAGCAGCCGTGCTTCGCTCTCCTCGTCCAGCGGCCTGGTATCGCCTGAAATGCCGCGCCGCTGCCCCACGAGGCAGGTCTCCTGGAAGCTGCTGAGCGTGCTGCTGGGCGGCACCTCGCGCAGGAACAGCCACAGCCCGCCGAGAACGCAGGCCGCAAGGACGATGGCGCCGATGAGGACGTGTTTCAGGTTCATGCCAGCAAGGCCATACGGCTTGTAACGCGCCGCTGTCCAGACCAAGTCTTGAGGAGGAGAGGAACCCTTGCCAGCCCCAATCGCGCGGCCTAGTTTGGCCGCCTGTTTTCGAAAGAGCCACGCATGACCGCAAAGCCCGAACCCCTGCAGATACTGGAAGATTTGCTGAAGCGCGCCAAGGCGAAGGGCGCCGAGGCGGCCGACTGCCTGATGGTGCGCGACATCTCGCTCAACGTCGCGCAGCGCCTGGGCAAGCGCGAGAAGCTGGAACGGTCGGAGGCGCAGGATCTGGGCCTGAGGGTGTTCGTCGGAAAGCGCCAAGCCATCGTCTCCACCAGTGATCTCGAGCCCAAGACCCTGGACGAGCTGGCCGAGCGCGCGGTCGCGATGGCGCGCGTGGTGCCGGAAGACGAGTTCTGCGGCCTGGCCGACCCGGCGCTGCTGGTGAAGCTGCCGGTCGCGCTCGACCTCGAGGACAAGAAGGAGCCGACCGAGGCGGAGCTGACCCAGATGATCGCGCGCGCGGAGGATGCGGCGCGCGCCGTTCCCGGCGTCACCAACTCCGAAGGCGCGGAAGCGGGCTGGGGCCGCGTTGAAGTGGCGCTCGCGGCCAGCAACGGATTCCGCGGCTCTTACGCCGGCACGCGCTGGGGCATCAGCGTTTCGGTGCTGGCCGGCGAAGGCACCGGCATGGAGCGCGACTATGATTTCTCCAGCGCGGTGTTCGGCGAGAATCTGCTCGATCCCGAGACGCTCGGCCGCTCCGCCGGCGAGCGCACCGTGCGGCGCCTGGGTCCACGCAAGGCGTCGACCGCGAAGCTGCCCATCGTCTATGACCCGCGCATCGCCAACGGCCTGATCGGCCATTTCGTCGGCGCCATCAACGGCGCCTCGATCGCGCGCGGCACCAGCTTCCTCAAGGACAAGATGGGCCAGCAGATCTTCGCCAAGGGCATCCGCATCATCGACGACCCGCACCGGCCGCGCGGGCTCCGCTCCAAGCCGTTCGACGGCGAGGGCGTCGCCAACAAGAAGCGCGCCTTGATCGAGGATGGCGTGCTGACCACCTGGCTGCTGGATTGCCGCTCGGCGCGGCAGCTTGGCCTCACCACCACCGGGCATGCGGCGCGCGGCACCTCTTCGCCGCCGTCGCCTTCCGCCGCCAATCTCTATCTGGAACCGGGCAAGGTGACGCCCGAGGCGCTGATGGCCGACATCAAGCAGGGGCTTTACGTCACCGAGCTGATCGGCATGGGCGTCAACGGCGTGACCGGCGATTACAGCCGCGGCGCCGCCGGCTATTGGATCGAGAATGGCAAGCTGACCCATCCGGTCTCGGAGGTCACGGTTGCCGGCAATCTCAAGGACATGTTCCGGAACCTGACGCCGGCCAACGACCTACTGTTCCGCTACGGCACCGATTCCCCGACGGTGCGGATCGACGGCATGACCCTGGCGGGCGCGTAGGGTCTCGGCGCAAGGCCTGGGGCTTAGGTCCATCTTTCTTTTTAACCCTGCCGGCGGCAGGGTAGCGTGATCCAGTTCACACGCGTCATCGCGCACGCTGGCGCGGCGGTGGCTGCGTCACCATCTTGTGAAGTACGGAAGCAACCGCGGGCTCGCCCCGTGCGTTCTTTTGGACGAGCATGATCGAGAGGTGAGCCATGGATCGACGCCTTCAACTCTGGCTGGGGGTCAGCGCGCTAGCCCTGCTGAGCGCGGTCAGCCTGCCCACGCCCGTCCTAGCCGGGATGGCCGGCGGCAACGGCGGAGGTGGCGGCGGATCCCAAGGCAATTCGCAGGACCACGACCTCGATCCCGATGGCGGCTTTCAGCATGAATGCGGTGAGCCAGGCGGCTGTGCAGAAGCCGGCGAGCGGTTCGAATCGCGCTCTGCCGACGAGTTTGGCGACGATGGAGATAGCCATCCGCTGGTAACTCCCTCGCAGCCGCGCAGCGGCAACGGCGGATTGAGCGGCGGCGATTCCGTCCGCGGCGGCGTCAACGACGGCGGCCTCGGCGACTAACGCAGGCCCAGCGCCCGCGGCTCGCGCCCCGGGCATTAACCACAACTTTCGCCTGAACATTCCGATTGACCCCGGAGCGTTTCGCTCTGCAGTATTCCCATTGCTGCGGAACGGATTCGCTCTGCAACGAGAGGGTCGCAAATCATGAAGATGAGAATACTCGCCGCCGCGTCGGCGCTGCTTGCCGCTGCGGCCATTGCGGTGCCGGGGGCCATGTCCGACGACATGGATGAGATTGACTGCGGCAGTTCGTCCTTCGGCTTTGCAGGCGACGGGTACCAACTGGACTGCCAGCGTTCCAACGATCAGGTGCGCGCCGGCGAATCATCGGGCGCGACGGAAGTCGACGTCATGACGATCAGCACGGAAGCCCCCCGCATGTTCATGACGGTGGTCGGCATCCGAATCACGGCGACCCGCATCTACATGGAGCATCGGGGCCTGCGCGAGAATTTTCGCGAGGCGTTCGACAAGATCGAGGCCGAGGATTGGAAGGGCCTGGGCAATAAGGACGGCTACGACAGCGCGGAATTCACCGCCATGATCAGCGGCCTGCCTTCTTCGTGCGTCGCGATCCAGCGCTATAGCAACCCTGCCTGGACCGGTTTCAAGCGGCGGGTGATCGGCATGGGCTGCTCCACGGGCGACCGGGAAGCGGTATACACCGCACTCGCCAAGCTGCGCTCCCCCGGCGACTAGGGCGCACGCCAGACGACCTTCCTCGCAGCGACTGACGACTGCCGGGTCCGCTCGCGGAAATGTGTTTCGACCTCATATTGCAAATGCGTCTCATTTGCGTCAATCTCGCGGGCTCCACAACCACCGCGGGGGAGGATGATGACCAATCGATGGAAATTATGGCTGGGCGCCAGCGCACTGGCCATGGCCAGCGGCGGCTTGCCGGCCGCGCCGATCCTGTCGCCGATCGCCGCCGGCGTGCTCGGCATCGACCTGCCGGGCGACGCCTGGGCCCAGGAATCGGACGATGAATCCGGCGAAGGCGAAGGCGCCGAGGCGGAGTGCACGACCGAGAGCGGCGAAGGCGAAGACGGTGGCGCCGAGTGCCCCGAGCCGAGCGGCGAAGAGGGTGAAGGCGAAGGCGGCTGACCTCGCGCTCATCGTCCAGGCAATCGCGTTCTTCCCATCGGGCGGCCTTTGGCCGCCCATTTCCTTTAACCATGACGCAAATCCGTCACCGCGCCGTCATATTCCCGTTGCCGCTTTCGATTAGCTCTAGGCCGCGCGGCGAGGCGACTCGCGCGATCGGAGCAACGGCCGGGAATCGGGAGAGATGCAGGCGACGCCGCCGACCAATCATTACCGCGCGATGTTCATTTCCGACATTCATTTGGGCACGCGCGGGTGCAAGGCGGAGTTCCTGCTCGATTTCCTGAAGCACAACGACGCCGACGAGATCTACCTGATCGGCGACATCATCGATTGCTGGCGCCTGCGGCGTGCCTGGTTCTGGATGCAAAGCCATAACGACGTGGTGCAGAAGCTGCTGCGCAAGGCGCGCAAGGGCACGCGTGTCATCTACGTGCCGGGCAATCACGACGAACCCCTGCGCGACTATGACGGCATGGCGTTCGGCGGCGTGCTGATGATGAACGAGACCATCCACGTCACCGCCGACGGCAAGCGGCTGCTGGTGGCGCATGGCGATGCGTTCGACGGCATCGTCAAATATGCGCGCTGGCTGGCGAAGCTGGGCGACCATGCCTATGCCTGGTGCCTGCATATCAACCACTGGTACAATCGCGCGCGGGTGGCGCTGGGTTATCCCTACTGGTCGCTGTCGGCGTTCTTGAAGACGCGGGTCAAGGACGCGGTCAAGTTCATCAGCGATTTCGAGCATGCGATGGCGGCGGAAGCGAAGCGCCGCGGCCTCGACGGCGTGATCTGCGGCCATATCCACAAGGCCGAGATCAAGGAGATCGACGGCATCCTCTATTGCAACGACGGCGACTGGGTGGAGAGCTGCACCGCCTTGGTCGAGCATCGCGACGGCAGGCTCGAGATCATCGAATGGGCCGCCCAGCGGCAATTCTCGATGCTGGCGCCGAGCGATCTCGGCCTCACGGTCGCGCGCTGAGGGCGCCTTGCACCTGGTCCTCGTCACCGACGCCTGGGCCCCGCAAGTCAACGGCGTCGTGCGCACCTTGCAGCGCACGCGGATGGAGATGGAGCGGCTCGGCCACCGGGTCGACGTCATCTCGCCCGATCAGTTCCGCACCATTCCCTGCCCGACCTACCCCGAGATCCGCCTCGCTTTGTGGCCGGGACGAAAGGTGTACCGGGAGCTCGACGCGCTGAAACCCGATGCCATCCACATCTCCACCGAAGGGCCGCTGGGCCGCGCCGCGCGCGCCTGGTGCCTGAAGCACCAATTGCCGTTCACCACCGCCTATCACACGCGCTTCCCCGAATATGTCGCGGCCCGGTTCGCCGTCCCGCTCGGTTGGACCTATGCGATCGTGCGACGGTTTCATGCGCCCGCCGCGCGCGTCATGGTCGCCACCCAATCGATCGAGAGCGAGCTGATCGAGCGCGGCTTCGCCAATATCAGCCGCTGGACCCGCGGGGTCGATCTCGAGCTGTTCCGTCCCGATGAGCCGGCGGCCCTCGACCTGCCGCGCCCGATCCACCTCTATGTCGGGCGCGTGGCGGTGGAGAAGAATATCGGCGCGTTCCTGACCCTGACGCTGCCGGGCTCCAAGGTGGTGATCGGCGATGGGCCGCAGCTCGCCGCGCTGAAAGCGCAATTTCCCGACGTCCACTTTCTCGGCGCCAAATACGGCGCGGACTTGGCACGCCACGTCGCGGCGGGCGACGTGTTCGTGTTCCCCAGCCTCACCGACACGTTCGGGCTGGTGATGCTGGAGGCCATGGCTTGCGGCCTGCCGGTCGCCGCGTTCCCGGTGGCCGGGCCGAAGGACGTGGTGCGCGAGGGCGAGGTCGGCGCCCTCGATTGGGACCTCGCCAAGGCGGTCGAACGGGCGATCGCCCTGCCCCGCGCCGCCTGCCGGCGCTATGCCCAGGACTTTTCCTGGGAAGCCGCGACCCGGCAGTTCCTGGCCAACCTCGCGCCCGTGACCTACACCCTTGCGTTGATAGGCTTTTTCCAGCACTAAGGCCGGGCGGCCAATTCGGCCGCGAGCCGCGCCTGGTTCAGTCTGGGGGAGATGCCGTCAATGGAAGAAGCCGCGACCGGACCCGTCTTGTTCGGCCTCGACCCGCTATGGGTTTCCACCGCGCTGCTGATCGCGACCTATGCCGCGATCGTGACCGAAAAGCTCAACCGCGCCATCGTGGCGCTGCTGGGCGCCGGCCTCATGATCTCGCTCGGCCTGCTGACCCAGGGGCAGGCGGTCGACGGCATCGACTTCAACACCCTGGCGCTGCTGACCGGCATGATGCTGATCGTCGCCATCGCGCGCCGCTCCGGCATTTTCCAATATGTCGCGATCGTTTCAGCCAAGGCCGCGCGCGCCAATCCCGCCGGCATCCTCGCCATGCTGGCCATCGTGACGGCGGTCATTTCCGCGCTGCTCGACAATGTCACCACCGTGCTGCTGATCGCGCCGGTCACCC
>DASYRS010000493.1:0-8115 GCA_036004205.1 Dongiaceae bacterium | reverse complement strand
TAGATCACCATGCCGAGGGAATCGCCGACCAGCAGCAGGTCGACATGGGGGTCGAGCGCGCGCGCCATCGGCGTCGTATAGGCGGTCAGGCAGACGATCTTGTCCTTGCCCTTGCGCGCCACCAGATCGGGAATGCTGATCCGCGCCATCCTGGCGCCGGTCGCCTTCGGCTGGCTGCCGCCCGCCGCACCGCTATCGTGAACGCTCATGCCCGGCTCCGCCTGATCATCCGGAGAAGCGGGCATCTTCCACCGGATTGCTGCGCTGCACAATAGGAAACCGGCGACGTTTGGCCCGCTTCCCCTCACCCCCCGAAGCCGCTAAGAACGCCCAAAGATTGGTCAATGCCGGATTATGACTGACGAAATGCGCACTCAGCGGGCGCCCCAGGACGTGAAGCGATCGGGATGGGAGCACCTGGCGACGGCGCTGCTGGTTCTGGGCTTCCTGGCCGCCGGCTGCTCGTCGCCGCCCGAGCCCCAATCTCCGGAATCGCTCGGGCCGACCGACAGCGGCGTCCCGGCCGCGCCGGAAGCGACCGGCAGCCATTTCATGGTGGCGACCGCCGACCCGCTCGCCTCCGACGCGGCGCTGGGCATGCTGCGCAAGGGCGGCAGCGCGGTCGACGCCGCCGTCGCGGCGCAAGCCGTCCTGGGCCTGGTCGAGCCGCAATCCTCCGGCATCGGCGGCGGGGCGTTCCTGCTGCATTGGGACGGCGTCACGCACAAGCTGACCGCGCTCGACGGCCGCGAGACCGCACCCAAGAGCGCGCGCCCCGATCTGTTCCTGGACCAGGACGGCAAGCCGCTCGATTTCATCGATGCGGCGCTCAGCGGCAAGTCGGTCGGCGTGCCGGGCGTGCTGCGCGTCCTCGAGCTCGCGCACCGGCGCGAGGGGCGCCTGCCCTGGGCCGACCTGTTCCAGCCCGCCATCGACCTCGCGGAGAGCGGCTTCGCGGTGCCGCCGCAGCTTGCCGCGGGCCTCGCTGGGGATCAGCGCCTCAAGGACGATCCGGAAGCGCGCGCCTATTTCTACGATGCCGCGGGCAATCCCTGGCCGGCCGGGACGATACTGCGCAATCCCGCTTACGCCGCGACCTTGCGCGCAATCGCGGAGCGCGGCGCCGACGCCTTCTATGGCGGGCCGATCGCGCAGGCGATCCTCGCCAAGGTGAATGAGGACGGCACGCCGCGCATGACGGCGATGGATCTGCTGGACTATCGCGCGCGCGAGCGCGACGTGCTGTGCGAGCCCTATCGCGCGCTCCAGGTCTGCAGCATGGGTCCGCCGACCTCCGGCGGCATCGCGTTGCTGCAGATTCTCGGCATCCTCGGGAATTTCGACCTGGCGCCGATGGACCCGAACGGCGCGCAGGCCTTCCATCTGATCGCCGATGCCAGCCGTCTCGCCTTCGCCGACCGCGACCGCTATGTCGGCGATGCCGATTTCGTGCGGGTGCCGACCGCGGAACTGCTGGACCCCGTCTATCTGAAGGCGCGCGCCGGGCACATCCGCGGCGACCGCACCATCGGCGAAGCGCGGCCGGGCAAGCTCGGCGATCCCTTGGTCGTCGCCGAGGCGAGCGAACGGCAGTTCGAGCCGGTTTCCACCTCGCACTTCGTCGTGGTGGACAGCGCCGGCGACATCGTCACCATGACCAGCAGCATCGAGATGGGATTCGGCTCGCACCGCATGGTGGGCGGCTTCCTGCTCAACAACCAGCTCACCGACTTCTCCTTCCTGCCGGCATCGGGCGGCCGCCTGGTCGCCAACCGGGTCGAGCCGGGCAAGCGACCGCGCAGCTCCATGGCGCCTGCCATCGTATTCGACAAGGACGGCAAGCCGGTGATCGCCTTGGGCTCCCCCGGCGGACCCAACATCATCGGCTATGTCGCGCAGGCGCTGGTCGAGATGGTGGATTGGGGCCGCTCGCCCGGTGCGGCCGCGGCGGCGCCTCATATCCTCAACCGCAACGGCCCGACCTTGATCGAGGCCGGCAGCAGCGCGCTCGATCTGCGCGAATCGCTGCAGGCGCTCGGCCACCAGGTCGAGGAGCGCGAGCTCAAGAGCGGGCTCAACATCGTCGAACTCAAGGATGGCGCGATGATCGGCAGCAGCGACCCGCGGCGCGACGGCATCGCGCTGGGCGAATAGGAACAATCGATGAGCAATGACCAACCCAATGACCGACCGCGCGTGAAACTGCAGCCTGGCGGCGACAAGCGCGCGATGCTGGGCCATCCCTGGATCTTTTCCAACGAGCTGGCGATGGATGCGGCCGTGAAGATGCTGCCGCCGGGCGAGATCGTCACGCTGATCCGCCCCGATGGCAGGCCGCTGGGCGCGGCCTTTTTCAATCCGCACTCCCTGATCGCCGCGCGCCTGGTGACCCGCGACGCCGACCGCGCGATCGACGAAACCTTTCTCCGCAAGCGACTGGAGCGCGCTCTGAAACTGCGCGAGCGGCTGATCGGCGCGCCGTTCTATCGCCTGGTGCATGCCGAGGCCGACGGCTTTCCCGGCTGCGTCATCGACCGGTTCGGCGACGTGATCGTGGTGGAGCCGAACGCCGCCGGCGCCGACCGCCTGGTCGAACCGCTGGTCAACGCGCTCGATCGCCTGCTGAAGCCGCGCACCATCGTGGTATCCGGCGATGGCCCCGCGCGCAGCCTCGAAGGTCTTCAGCCCGTGCATCGCATCGCCAAGGGCACGCTCGACGGCGCGACCGAGTTGCAGGAGCACGGCGCGCGTTTCCTCGCCGACCTCGCCGAGGGGCAGAAGACCGGCTGGTTCTACGACCAGCGCGACAACCGCCTGCTGGCCGCGCGCTTCGCCAAGGATGCCGACGTGCTCGATCTCTATTCGTATAGCGGCGGGTTCGGCGTGCAGGCGGCGCGCCATGGCGCCAAGTCGGTGCTGAGCGTCGACCGCTCAGAGCCGGCGCTATCCCTTGCGCGCCGCGCCGCCGCGCTCAACGATGTCGGTGACCGCTTGACGACGGAGAGCGCGGAGGCGTTCGACTTCCTCGAGCAGGCCGGCGCCGCGCATCGCACCTTCGACCTGGTCATGGCCGATCCGCCGGCGTTCGTGAAATCCAAGAAGGACTTCCATCAAGGCGGCCGCGCCTATCGCAAGCTGGCGCGGCTGTGCGCCGCGCGCGTGCGCACCGGCGGCTTCCTGTTCCTCGCCTCCTGCTCGCATCACATGCCGGCGGAAGAGTTCCGCGCCCAGGTCGCGCGCGGCCTGCACGAAGCCGGCCGGTCGGGCCGCATCCTCCACGCCACCGGCGCCGCGCCGGATCATCCCGTGCATCCGATGCTGCCGGAGAGCGCGTATCTCAAGGCGCTGCTGCTGCAGGTGGATTAGGGAAGCGCTCACTCCGCAACAAATACCGAGTGAGCGGCCGCGCCGCGCCCTCTTCCTACAGTCCCATCATCCGCATGAAGCTGAGCTGCTTCGAGACGCCGCCGGTGGCTTCGTAGTCGGGCTTGGGCAGCGAGTGCACGTGCGCGTCCTCCGCCCCGGCGCGGCGCAGGATCTCCAGCGCCTTGCGCTCGTGCGCTTCGTCCGGAGTGTGGACCCACAGCAGCAGCCCGCCTTTGTCGAGGTGCTCCTGCAGCGCGTGCGCGTGGTGCTGATCGAGGAACCGCGCCAGCATGACGCCAACCAACCCGCCCGCCCCGCCGCCCGCGGCGACGCCCAGCACCAGGGCGGCGACTGCGCCGCCCGACGCCACCACCATCCCAGCGGCCGCCACCGCGCCGATATAGAACAGGCCGCCCACCAGGGCCCCTTTGCCCTCGGTGCGCGAATCGCTGTCGATGAAGGCCTGGAAGGCGACGCCCGATTTATCCTCAAGGTCGGCGACCCGCTCGAACTTGCCGCCGAGGCGCGCCTCGATCGTGCGGTCCGCCGCCAACAGCGACAAATCGGCATGGTTGAAGCCGTTGATCAACAGCTCGTCGGCGGCGTCCTGCAGCGTCTTTTCGTCGTGAAACAGGCCGACGGCCTCGCGGGTCTGCGTCTCGCCCATCCTTGCCTCCATGAATACGGGCCGGACTGGCGAAGGGGCACGGGCATATGGAACCGCCGCGCCACGATCGCTTGACGCGCAAAGGCTAGCACTGTTTGGAGGCGGCCCCAACCTGTCAATGAAGGGCGGGAACCGAGCGGGTCTACTGGCGGTCGGAATGCTTGCCGTGGCTGCTGGTCAGGTGATGGACGGCATAAAAGGCCAGCAGGATGCAGACGACGAAGAAGACGAGGCCGCTCCAATACTGGAAATTGTGATGCCCGCCCGCCGCCACGACCAGCGACAGGGTGGCGAAGAGTCCCAGCAGAAAGACGATCCCGACCTTCGAAATCTGTTCCATGTCACCGGCTCCGGCAGCTTCGATCCGGCGCGCAAAATAAGCGGCTTGGGCCCGCCAGGCAAGCCCATCCGGCAGGCGCGGCAGCCGGCCCCGCCAACACTAGGCTACATGGCGGTCCGGCAGTTCCAGCACGAAGGTCGCGCCCTTGGCGTCGTTGTTGGCAAGCTTGAGGTCGCCGCCCTGGACCCGCATCAATTCCCGCGCGATGGCGAGGCCAAGGCCGGTGCCGCCGGATCGGGTCGAGCCCTTGAAGGGCACGAACAGGCTTTGCAGCGCCTTGGGCGGCAGGCCGGGCCCATCGTCGGCGACTTCGATCTCGACCCTGCCCTCCGCGCGGCGGGCGCGCACGGCGACATTATGCGCGCCCATCTGCAGCGCGTTCTCCGCCAGGTTGTGGATCACGCGATAGAGCTGCCCGCGGTCGGCGGTCAGCGCGAAATCGTCGGCGAACTCCGCCTGCAGCGCTGCGGATCCATTCAGATATTTGCCGAGGCTCTCGCCCACCTCGCCATGCACCTCGGCGAGGGGGAAGCGGGAATATTCCGGCTTGGCGGGGCCCTCGCGCGTGAAATTGAGGGTGTCGGAGCAGAGCGCGATGGCTCGGTCGAGCGAGCGCACCAAAGCCGGCGCCATCTTCCTCACTTCCGGATTATCGCTATGCACCAGGCGGTCCGCCACCAATTGCGCGGTCGCCAGCACGCCGCGCAGATCGTGGTTGATCTTGCTGACCGCGGTACCGAGCGCGGCCAGCCGCTCGCGCTGCTTCAGCGCCTTGCGGACCTGCTTCTGAAGCTGCAGGAACTCGCGCTCCGCGACGCCGATCTCGTCGCGCCGGCGCGCGGCCGCGTCGTCGCGCGACATGTCCTCCGGGTTGGCGCGGAAATCCACCATGCGCTGGGTCAGGTTGCGCATCGGGCGGATCAGCAGCCATTGCAGCGCGCCGAAGATCATCGCCGCCGTCACCAGCGAGATCACGATGCTGAGGCCGAGGATGCGCCACGAATAGGAGATCATCGCCTGGCGCAGCGGCGCTTCGTCCAGCACGACGTCGAGCCAGGCGGCGCCCGCCTGCGGAATCTGCCCCCTCACCCGCAGCAGGCGGTTGCCGCCCAGCCACAAGGTCTCGAACGCGTCCTTGATCATGGCCGGCGGCATCTGGTCGCTGAGATCGATTTCGCGATCGATGATGATGCTGGAAGGTGTCGACCCGCGCATCAGCAGGTTCTTGCCGCCGGGCGTCCGCAGCGCGATCAGGCGCGCGCCGGCATTGTCGAGCAGCTTTATCTCGAGCTCCGGATCGATCATGTAGTCCGGCGTCGCTTCCAGCGCCAGAATCGCCAGATACGCGCTGGCAAGGCGTTCCTGCAGCCAGTCGTCGCGGAAGCGCGCGATCGAGGGCGCATAGATCAGCACCTCGCTCACCATCACGAAACAGACGGTCAGCGCCAGCAGCCTGGCGGACAGGCCCCAGCCGAAATTGGGAAGCGCGGCCTTCTCTTCCGACATCTCGAGACCCGGCGGTCTAGCCGTTATGGGAAGGTCTACACATGGGCTTTGTGATACCGGGTCACCCGAACCAGCGCAAGACACGCACCAGCCGGCGGGCGGCCGGGGAAAACAGCCTGGCCGCATAGAACTGGCCGGCCGCGCGCTTGCCCAGCTCCGACAGCGTCGGATAAGGCAGCATCGGCCCCGCCAGCGCCGTCAGCTTCAGGTTGCGCGCCATCGCCAGGCACCAGGGCGCCAGCAATTCCCCGGCTTGTACGCCGACAATCGTCACCCCCAATACGCGGCCGCGCCGGTCGGAGATGATTTTCAGGAAGCCGTCATCCTGGCGCTCCGTCCGCGCGCGGTCGTTGCCAGCCGCCGGCTGGTGCGTCACAACCACGTCCGCCGATCGGGCGCGGCGCGCGGCCTCTTCGGTCAGGCCGATCTGGGCCAGTTCCGGATCGCTATAGGTGACCCAGGGCAAGGCGCGCGCATCGAATTTTACCGGCAGGCGGAACAAGGCGCTGCGGATCACCAACCCCGCCTGATGCCCGGCGACATGGGTGAAGGCTGGCCCGCCATTGCAATCGCCGATCGCGTAGACACGGGGATTGCTCGTCCTGAGGCCGGCATCGACCTCGATGCCCTTGGGCGTCGCCGCGATTCCGGCCTGCTCCAGCCCAAGGTTCTCCACGCGAGGCCTACGCCCGACCGCGACCAGAAGATGTCCGCTGTCGAGCCATCGGGCTTCATCTTTCGAATCGCGGATGGCGAGCCGGATGCGATCGCCGGCGCGCCGCGCTTCGCTCGCCGTGCTGCCTTCGTAGAGCGCGACGCCGTCGCGCACCAAAGATGCACGCACCAGCTCGACCGCCTGGGCATCGTCGCGCGGCAGTAGGCGCGCCATCTCCACCAGCTGCACCTTGGCGCCGAGGCGCGCGAAACCCTGCGCCAGCTCGACGCCGATCGGCCCGCCGCCCAGCACGATCAGGTCGCGGATTTCGGCGACGTGGCTGAACACAGTCTCGTTGGTGAGATAGGGCACCTCATCAAGACCAGCAATCGGCGGGATGAACGCGCTGGAGCCGGTCGCCAGCACGAACCGCCGCGCCTGGATGCGCGCATCGCCGGCTTCCACTGTGCGTTCGTCGACGAATTTGGCCCAGCTCCGCAGCACCGTGACGCCGAGGCCTTCGAACCGCTCGACCGAATCGTGCGGGGCGATCGAGGCGATGACCTCCGCGATATGAGCCTGCACGCGCTTGCGGTCGATATGCATCGGCGAGAAGTCGATTCCGAAACCCGCGGCGGCGCGGTGCTGGACCGCCGCCTTCGCCGCCGCCAGCAAGGCCTTGGACGGGACGCAGCCGTAATTGAGGCAATCGCCGCCCATCTCGCCGGCTTCGATGAGCACGGTCTCGGCGCCGAGCTGGGCCGCGCCCGCCGCCACCGACAATCCCGCCGAGCCGCCGCCGATCACGCAGATGTCGGGTTTCAACAGCCGCATCATCGGTCCCTTGAGGCGCGCCGCCGGCGCAGGAATTTCACCGCGATAGGCATGGCGGCCAGCAGCGCCAATCCGACCAGCGCCATTTCGACCTGCGGCGTCAACAGGCTGCCCAGGCTGAGCTCCGAGTTGGTTTCCAGCACGCTGCCCAATCCCGCCCCGACGGTCGCGAAGATCGCCGTCGCCGGGATGATACCGATGAAGGTGGTGACGATGAAGACCGGCAGCGGAACACCGAGGAAGGCGGGAATGAGATTGGCGATGAAAAACGGAATCACGGGGAACAGCCGCATTACCAGCAGATAGCTCCACTGATTGTCGGCAAAGCCGCGCT
Organism: Dongiaceae bacterium; assembly: GCA_036004205.1. Lineage (GTDB taxonomy): Bacteria > Pseudomonadota > Alphaproteobacteria > Dongiales > Dongiaceae > Dongia_A. Next base: position 413 of record DASYRS010000493.1, on the reverse strand, counting down.
CAACCTTCGCCAGCCACGGCCCGGCATGGGCATGGAGATAGTCGCCGAGCGAGGTCTTGGTCGCCAGGAACAGCAGGCTCGCCCCGACGGTCGCGGCGATCACGGCGAGCACCGTGCCGACGACCGCGCCGAACAGGAACCCGCCGGCGACGGTGAACCAAATCGCGCCGGGCAGCGACAGCGCGACGAACAGCACGTAGAGGATGAGATAGATCGAGATGGCCTCGACATAATGCGTCGCCACAAACTCCGTCAGGCGCTGATGATGGTCCTTCAGATGCTGGAAGGTAGCGACCTCGTCGAAGTCGAACGCGAACACCAGGACAAGGCCGAGCACGATCGCGCCGAGCGGCAGCCAGCGGCGCCACGCGGCGCGGCGCGGTCCGGCGGCGTGGTGGTCGGTTGAGAATTTA
>DASYRS010000492.1:0-1847 GCA_036004205.1 Dongiaceae bacterium | reverse complement strand
TGCAATGCACTTTGATGGAGCGCACACATGACCTGAGAGTCGGCTGCTGCCTGAGAGGGACCTGGAAATGCCGCCCCGTCTGCGCCTTGGGGATGTGGAGACAGCGAAAGCCAAGACTGAGATGTCGCCCGTCCCATCATGATCGACATGCGATTGTTCACCGAGGATTTCGCCGAACGTCCGCATTGGTGGGACCTGGCCGCGCCGGAACCGGGCGAGGAAGGCGATCTGCCGGCTGCCGCCGACGTCGCGATCGTCGGCTCGGGCTATACCGCGCTGGTCGCCGCCTTGCATCTGGCGCGGGCCGGCCGCTCCGTCCTGGTGCTCGAGGCGGCGGAAGCGGGCCATGGCGCCTCGCGCCGCAACGCCGGGTACCTGGGCCGCACGCTGAAGCGCTCCTTCACCTGGCTGGAGCAGCATCGCGGCTCGGAGTTCGCGACCCGCGTCTATCGCGAGCTCGACGCCGCGCGGCAATGGGTCTGGTCGTTGACGGGCGAGCTCGGCATCGACTGCCACATCGCGCAATGCGGCCGTTTCATCGGCGCGACCTCGGTGGCGCATTACACCGATCTGGCGCGCGAGCTGGAGGCGATGCGCCGCCGCCTCGGCTTCCCCTACGAGATGATCGCGCCCATGGATGTGCGCCGCGAGCTGGCGAGCGATGCCTATGCTGGCGGCGCCGTCATTCCCGATCTCGGCTCGATCCATCCGGCGCTCTATCACCGGGGCCTGCTGCGGGCGGCCCACCAGGCAGGCGTGCGGGTGTTCACGCACACGCCCGTCACCGCCCTTGCGCGAGACGGCAAAGAGGTGCGGGTGACGACCGCGCGCGGACGCATGAATGCGCGCGAGGCGATCATTGCCACCAATGGCTACACGCCGCGACATCTGGCGTGGCTGGCGCGCCGCGTCATCCCGTTCGAGGGCTTCATGGCCGCGACCGAGGAGCTGTCGCCCGCCTTGATGGCGAGCCTCATCCCCAACGGCCGCACCGTGATCGACAGCAACACCAACATCAATTTCATCCGCCCGGCGCCCGATCAACGAAAGATTCTGTTCGGCGGCCTGACCGGCAGCAGGCCGCAAAGCCTGCGCGAAATGGCAACGCGCCTGCATGCGATGGTAACGACATTGCTGCCCGACCTCGCCAACGTCCGGCTCAGCCGCGTATGGAAGGGCCAGTGCGCCGGGACCTTCGACTTCCTGCCGCATATCGGCCGGCACGATGGCCTGTGGTACGCCCTCGGCTACAATTTCGCCGGCGTGCCCATGGGCTCCTATCTCGGCCTCAAACTGGCGCAGCAGATCCTGGGCAGGGAAGAGGGCGCGAGCGTGTTCGGCACCACGCCCTTCCCGACCGTGCCGCTCTATGGCGGCAATCCGTGGTTCGTGCCGCTCGCCATGCGCTGGTTCGACTGGAAGGATGCAAGGGTCGCCCGCAAAGGGGCTTGAGGGCCTTCATCGCATCCGGCATGGTGGCGGCATCATGCACCCACCCATCTACATCACCTATCTCAACGGCCTCGACGTCGCCGCGCTGAAGCTGAGCGACGACGAGATCCTCGCCGCGATCGAATCCTCCTTGGCGGCGCAAGGAAACGGCGCGACCGTGATCGAGCCGCGCATGCACCTCATCCCCGATGCCACGGTGCACGGCCATTTCAACGTGCTGCGCGGATCGATCGGCGAACCGCTCAATCTCGCTGGCGTCAAGATCGTCGGCGACTATGTCGACAACTACAAGCACGGCCTGCCGTCGGAGATGGCGATCCTGAACCTGTTCGATCCCAGGACCGGCATGCCCAAGGCGATCCTCGATGCGACTTCGATCACCGAGATGCGCACCG
>DASYRS010000491.1:0-1721 GCA_036004205.1 Dongiaceae bacterium | reverse complement strand
CCGAAGGTGTGCCGGCACGAGCGCATCTCGGTCTGGGTCGCCTATTGGAGCGAGACGCGCTTCCGTCCGCAATACATGGACGTCTGCACCGAGAGCGATGCGGAATATGGCGAGGCGCTGATGACCGCCTGCCGTGCCCTCGCGCAGTCAGGGCGCTACAAGACTCTCGACGCGGAGAAGGCGGGGCAGTTCTTGCTCGCAGCCGGCGACGGGCTCTGGGTCAACATCATGCTGGGCCTCCTCACGCGCGAGCGTGCCGCCGAACTGATGCGCGCGCATCTGAAGAGCGTGTTTCCGCGGCATTACTGACCAGCGTCACTCCGGCCAGTCGTTCCAACCCCAGGCTTCGGCCAGTTGCAGGCAGGTCTGCCAGCCTTCGACCGTGTCGGTGGTCGAGGCGCCGCGCAGCGACGCGGCGGCGCTGGCATGGGCCAGCGCCAGGCAGCGCCCGACGTCCCAGCCCTCGTGCAAGCCATAGAGCATGCCGGCGGCGAAGGCATCGCCGGCGCCGTTGGCTCCGACGATCGCGGATTGCGGAACCCGGATCGAGGGCTGGCGCGTCACCGTGCCGTCGCGCGACACCGCGAGCGCGCCCTTGGGGAAATGCACCACCACCAATCCCATGCCGCCGAGTGCCAGAACATGGCGGGCGGCCTTGAGGCATGCCGCGATATCGGTGACGCCTTCGTTGTAGGTCTTCTCCCCGGCGAGCGCGCCGATCTCCCAATCATTGACCACCAGGTAGTCGAGATAGGGCAGGCAGGGCAGGATGATCTCGGCCAGGCGCCGCGGCTCGATCATCACCAGCTCGAAATTGGTCGTGAGGCCGGCGGCCTTCGCTTTCTTGAGGATGGTGACCCAGCCGTTGGTATCGTCCTGCCAGCTTCCGTCCAGCAGCCGATGGATGCCCGGCAGGCCGAGATGGAAGATGCGCCCGCTGGTGCGCGCGAAATCGAAATGATCGGGCGTGAGCAAAGCGGCCGCGCCGGGATAGTAGATGTGCGTGCGCCGGCCGGTCTTGCGCGAGCCGAAGCAATCGGTGAATTGCGTCGGCAGCTCTTTGGTCACGGCCATCTGCCGCCGGTCGATGCCAAAGCTGTCGGCATGGCGCAGCAGGAAACGGCCATTCTCATCATCGCCCACGATGCCGATGGTCTCCACCGGCATCGCGGGATCGAGCTTCTTCATATCGATGGCGAGGTTGGAGCCCGAGCCGCCGCCTCGCATGTCGATCTGGTGGATCTCGGCGATCGAATCCTCCGGCGGCCAGAAATCGATCATCTTGTTGAGATCGACGCACCAGGTGCCGCCGGTGATGAAGCCGCGCCGCGTAACCGCCATCGAGCGATCCTCAGCCGGCTTTCAGCGGCGCTTCCGTGACGACCAGATCGTCCTCGACCGACCGCGCCGGCTTGATCTTCCGCTTCTGCAATTCGCCGTGATAGGCCTTCACGGCTTCGGCCGGCGCGATCGCTCCATCCGCCACCTGGCGCATCATCGCGACCATGGCGAGCGGATCTTCCGCCAGGTTGATCTTGCGTCCGAACAGGGCGACGCGCGCGCCGTAGCGTTCCGCCTGATAGAGCAATTCGAAGCAGTCGCGCGTGGTGCCGGCTCCCCCGCCGAGCACGCCGACCACCAGGCTGGCATCGAACGACGCCAGCTCCTCCAGCGCCTTCGGGCCGTTGTAGGCGATCTTGAGGAATTGCGGCCGTTCCGCC
>DASYRS010000490.1:0-1541 GCA_036004205.1 Dongiaceae bacterium | reverse complement strand
ACAAGATCGGCCTGACCGACGGCACCGCCGAGGCCGCGATCGAAGAGCTGAATGCCGGCGAGCATGCCGGCCATGCCGACTGGAAGCTGGCGAAGCAGGCCGACATCGACGAGGACGAAGCGGCGGTCCTGGCGCGGGTCGGCGCCAAGGAGAAGCTGGTCGATCCCAACTACTATCCCGGCATCAAGAAGGCCCCCGGCATCGTCAAGGTGAAGCTGGCGAATGTCGAGAGCCGGCTGCTGATGGAGCAGACCCTGCGGGGCGAAACCCCGCACGTGGTCAAGGTGAAGACCGCCGACATCATCGACCACCTGGTCAAGCTGGCGACGGTCGTCAATCCGCAGTGGTGAGTTGGACGCTCGATTCCTCAAAATGAAAACCCCCTTCCCCCTCGCGGGGCAGGGTAATCGCATTTGACGAACAGAGCATCGTTCCTCCTCCCCCAACATGGGGGAGGATCGAGGTGGGGGAAGCGAGCGATGACTGTCTCGCACCGAAGCGCGGCTTCCCCCACCCCAACCTCCCCCATAATGGGGGAGGGGATCACAGCGCGGTTTCTTCATATGCGATTGCCCTGCCGTTTCGGGGGAGGAGGCTCATGGATCGGCGAGGCTGCCATGCGGGCCCAGGTCTTGACCCGTCACCGAACCGGTAGCCATATCCACGCCATGAACAGCGATTTCCAGGCCAGGTCCGCCAGCTACCGCGCCACCGTCGAACGGTGCCTGGCGGAGCTGCGCCGCGGCGGGGCCATCGGCCTCACCGGCAGGGGCTTTGCCGGCATCGCCCTCTCCGCCGAAATGCTGGACGAAGCGAGTTTCGCCAACCTGCAGGCCGCCAGCGCAGACGGCACCGAAGGCGTGCGCCTCATCCTCACCGCATCGCGCGCCGCCGATCTCGGCCTGATGCCGCCGGGCGGTGCCGGCCGCGCGCTCGCGATCTGCAGGCTGCCGGCCGCGATCGGCGCCGAAGCCATCCGCCAGCTGGCCGACCCGACCACCGAGACCCGCGACACCCCGGCGCTGGGCGTCGCGCTCGCCGACGACCTGCCGCTGAAGCTGGCGGAGGCCGCCATCGACCTCGCCAAGGCCGCGCGCCTGCTGCCCGCCGCCATCATGATCGCGCTGCCGCCGGACGCGCTCGGCCAGTGGGTCGACGAGGCCTTCGTGCTGGATTGCACCGGCCTTGCCGCGCACAGCCGCGCGCTCGCCGGATCGCTGAAGCGCGTCGGCTCCGCGCGCGTGCCGCTGACCAATGCGGAGAACACCGAGATCATCGCCTTCCGCCCGGCCGACGGCGGCAAGGAGCATCTGGCGATCGTGATCGGCAATCCCGATCCGGCGCAGCCCGTGCTGATCCGCCTGCATTCGGAATGCTTCACCGGCGACCTGCTCGGCTCGCTGCGCTGCGATTGCGGCGACCAGTTGCGCGGCGCGATCGAGACCATCGCGAAGAGCGGCTCCGGCATCGTGCTTTATCTCGCGCAGGAAGGCCGCGGCATCGGCCTCATCAACAAGCTGCGCGCCTACAATCTGCAGGAC
>DASYRS010000489.1:0-2680 GCA_036004205.1 Dongiaceae bacterium | reverse complement strand
TGTCGTGCGCCGCGTCGCCGGCGCCGGCGAGCGCGCGGAAATGGCCGGTCCAGCCCAGATGTTCCGCCTCGCGCCGCAGATATTCGCCGCGCTTATTGCTGATGACGCCGAGGTAGAGCCGCTCCACCTCCGCCAGCTGCTTCAGCATCTCGTCGGCGCCCGGCAAGGCGCGCAGGTGCTTCAGGTGAATGGCGGAGAAGCTGCTGTAGAAGATCTGCTCCGCGTCGCGCCAGCGCTCGCCGAACATCAGCGGGAAGGAATCGCGCAGCGAGGCGCGCACCCGCCGTTCGGTTTCCTCGCGCGTCCAGTGCCCGAATCCCATGGCGGCGAGCGTCAGGTTCATCGCCTCGTGGATCACGCCCCAACTTTCGACCAGGGTATTGTCCCAGTCGAACAGGATGGCGCGCGGCAGCTGGCGCTCAGCCATGACGCGCCGCCTTCAGATAAGCCTCGCGCAGGCGCGTGGCGATTGGACCGGGCTTGCCTTCACCCACCGGGCGGCCATCGATGCGCGTGATCGGCAGCACGAAATTGCTGGTGCTGGCGAGGAATGCTTCGCGCGCCGCATAGGCTTCATCGCGCGAGAAGGGCCGGAGCTGCAAGGTCAAGCCCAGGTCCTGCACGAGGTCGATGACAACCGACCGCGTGATGCCGGGGAGGATCTCGACGCCATTGGGCCGCGTCACCAGCTCGCCCTTCGCGGTCGCGATCCAGGCCGTGGTCGAGGAGCCTTCGGTCACCATCCCGGCATCGTCGATCAGCCAAGCCTCGTAGGCTCCCTGCTCTGCTGCTTCCTGTTTCGCGAGCACGTTGGCAATCAGGCTAATGCATTTGATGTCGCGTCGCGCCCAGCGCTGGTCCGGCGTCGTGACGATCGCGGCGCCGTTGGCGAGCAGCGCCGGCGCCGGCGCTTTCCATTTCTTCGCCATCAGGACCAGCGATGGCTTGATGCCTTTCGGGAACTTGTGGTCGCGCGGCGCGACACCGCGCGTGACCTGGATGTAGACGGTGCCTTGGCGGATGCCGTTGCGCCGGATCACTTCCCCCATGATCTGCAGCAGGGCGGCGCGCGACATCGGTTTCGCGATCTTCAGCTCCGCCAGCGAGCGATCGAGCCGGTCGAGATAGCGGTCGGCGAAAGCCAGTTGCCCGCCATGGACCGGGATCACGTCATAGACGCCGTCGGAGAACAGATAGCCGCGATCCTCCACCGCCACCTGGGCGTGGGATTGCGGCACATACCGGCCATTGACGTAAGCGATGCGGGACATGGGCGCGCCGATCAGAAATATTCGAGGCGGACGGAGAACAGCCGCTCGACGTCGCGCACGTCGTCGCTGGCCGCGAACAGGATGACGTGGTCGTCCTTCTCGATCATGGTATCGCCGGTCGCGATGATGACCATCTGGTCGCGCACCACGGCGCCGACGATGACGCCGTCCGGCAGCTTGGCCTCGCGGATCGGGGTGCCGACCAGGCGCGCGGTTTCCAGGACCTCGATCTCCATCACCTCGCCGAAATCGTCGCCCAGTGAATGGACCGCCCGCACCCGCCCGCGCCGGACGTGCTGCAGGATGTTCGAGACCGTGGTGGCGCGCGGGCTGACCACGGCATCGATGCCGAGCGAGCCGATCAGCGGCGCGTAGTTGGTGGAATTGACCAGTGTGATGGTGCGCTGGCAGCCGGCACGCTTGGCGAGGAGCGACGCCAGGATATTGACCTCGTCGTCATTGGTGACCGCGACGATGGTTTCGGTGCTGCGGACGTTCGCTTCTTCCAGGATGCGCGGATCGAGCGCGTCGCCCTGGATCACCACCCAGTTCGGCAGGCGCGCGGCGGCGAGCGCGGCGCGGCGCCGATCCAGCTCGATCAGCTTCACCTCGATCCCGGGATTGCGCTCGGCGATCAGCTCGCTGAGGCCGAGGCCGATATTGCCGCCGCCCACCACGATCAGGTGGCGTGCCTCCTGCTCCTCATGGCCGAAGGCGCTGAGCGCGCGCTTGAGATGCGCGGTCTCGGCGATGAAATAGACGTCGTCGCCGGCGGAGATGCTGTCGCTGTCCTCGGGCACGATCTTCTGGTCGCCGCGCACGATGCCGACGACGGTCGCATGCAGGTCGGGGAACAAGGTCGTCAGGTGGCGCAGTGGCGTGTTGAGCACCGGGCAGCTCGGCCCGCAATGGACGCCAACCAAGGTCACCAGCCCGTCGGCCAGCGTCACTGCCTCGAAGGCGCCGGGAACCTCCAGGCGGCGGTGGATCGCCTCCGCCACCTCGACCTCCGGAGAGATCACCGCGTCGATGCCGAGATGGTCGGAGCCGAAGATGCTCGACCATTTGGATTCGAGATAGGATTGCTCGCGCACCCGCGCGATCTTGGTCGGCACGTCGAACACGGCATGCGCCACCAGGCACGCCGTCATGTTGACCTCGTCGGAATGGGTGACCGCGATCAGCAGGTCGGCATCGCGCAGTCCCGCCTGCTCCAGCACGCCCGGATGCGAGGCGTAGCCGGCGATGCCCTGCACGTCCAACTGGTCGGTGATGTCGCGCACCAGATGCGGGTCGACATCCACTATCGTGACGTCATTGCCTTCGTGGGCAAGATACTTCGCGATATTGGCGCCCACCTGACCGGCGCCGCAGATCACGACCTTCATGATGCTTGTTCCAATTCAGAC
>DASYRS010000488.1:0-1944 GCA_036004205.1 Dongiaceae bacterium | reverse complement strand
CGTTCATTAAGTTGGTCAGTGTTGCTGCCTAGTATGTGGCAGGGGCTGACAATCGGGAACAGCATTCATGATCGAGTTCAAGACGGACTTGTCGCACACTCCAGTTGACCCCGGATGCGGCTCGGGGCGTTGGACAGGCATCGCGCGCCTGATGCGCGGCCTTGGAGCGCTTGCGCTGGTCGGGTGCCTGGCGGGAGCCCCCAGCCAAGCCGGCGGTGCGCTGGATTGGATCGTGTCGGCCATCACGACGAACGGCGGCGGGATCGAAGAGGTCGCCCAGTCCGGCTCGCTCTCGCGCGGCGGCACACTCCAGCAAGAAGATGAAATCGCGACTGGTGCATCGGAGCGCGTCGTCCTGACCCACGGCCAGGACGTGCTGACCGTGGAGCCGCACTCGATCATCGCCATTGGCGAGAACAGCGCGGACGGGCGCACGACAATCGTCAAGCTGATCGATGGCACCGTCCACGTGAAGGTCGGCAAACGCGTTCCCGGCCGCACGTTTTCCGTCGAGACCCGCTTCCTGGTCGCGACTGTCAAAGGCACCGAATTCGACGTCACGACATCGGATGATGCCGCCGCGGTTTCGGTGACGGAGGGCACCGTTTCGGTCAAGTCGAACGGCGACACTCATGGCGTCGACGTGACCCCGGGCAAGACAGCCACGGCCTCCGGAGGCGCGCCGAGCGTCGAGCCGACGCCCGCCGGCGGTGCGCCAGCGGCGGCGAAGTCCGCGGCGAAGTCAGCCAATGCAAAGGCCGGAAAGTCCACCGGCGGCAATGCGCAGAGTGGCAACGGCGGCGGGAACGGCGCCGGCAATGGCGGCGGCAGCGGCAACGGCGGCGGAAACGGCAATGGCGGCGGGAACGGCAAGGGCGGTGGCAACGGCAATGGCGGTGGCAACGGCCACGGCAATGGAAGCCGCAGTCGCGTAGAAGCCCGTCACGATAGGGAGCATGGCGGTGGGAGCGGCGATCTCTCGACTCCTCCGCTTCCGGTCATCGAGCGCCGATAGGCTTGCGGGGCGAGATGCGTATCCCTGCGCTCATGCGCCAATGCGCAGCGCGTCTCCGGCGGCCGCTGATCGCCCTGGCTATCGGCCTCGGCATCCTCGGGCTCCATGGCGGCGGCCATCTCGATTTTCTCGATTCACAGCTCGCCGATGCGCGATTTCACCTAGTCCGTTCCGACCCTTCGCGGCAGATCGCGATCGTCGCGATCGACGCGCGAAGCCTGAATGACCGGCCGGTCTGGCCTTGGCCACGGTCCTGGCACGCCAAGGTGATCGACCGGCTGATGGAGGCCGGCGCGGCGCAGGTCGTTTTCGACGTCGATTTCAGCGCTGCCTCGACCGCTGTGGATGACGGCGCCCTGGCGGCGGCGCTGCAGCGCGCCGGCGATCGCGTCATCCTGCCGGTATTCCAGCAGCCTGCGCAGCAGCAATCGAACGAGCTGGTGCAGAGCTTTCCGCTGGCGGCCTTCGCCGAGCGCGCGCGGATTGCCTCGGTCAATATCCGAGCCGACCGCGATGGCATCGTGCGCGAGATGCCGCATTTCGAGGAATGGGCCGGAACATCGGTTCCGACACTTGCGACCGCGGCGGCGGGCGCGACATCCTTCAAGGCCGGTTCCTTTTTCATCGACTACGGCATCAAGGCGGACGAGTTCCTGGTCTTTTCCTACGTCGACATCCTGAACGGGCGAGTGCCGCGCGGACTCCTCACCGGCAAGATCGTGTTCGTCGGATCGACCGCCGTCGAGCTCGGCGATATAGTGGCGACGCCGGTCAACGGTCCGACACCGGGCACGATCGTGCAAGCCCTGGCGACCAGTTCGCTTCTGCAAGGCCGCGCCCTGCACAAGGTCGCGCCTCTTCCGCTCCTCATCGTCACCGTCCTCGTTTTCATGGCCGTCGCGTCGTCGTGCCGGCGCCGGCAATGGTGG
>DASYRS010000487.1:0-6222 GCA_036004205.1 Dongiaceae bacterium | reverse complement strand
TGAAACAGCGGGCAGAAGCCCCGACTTTGGAGAAACCATGAACGCACATTCGGGAAAAACGGCGATCGTGACCGGCGCTTCCAGCGGGATCGGTCGCGCCAGCGCCGAGGCCCTGGTACGCGCCGGATATACGGTGTTCGGGACGAGCCGCCGGACACTGGACGACGGCCTCCGTGGGATATCCATGCTGACATGCGATGTCACCGACGAAGCTGCGGTCGCTGCCCTGGTCTCGACGGTGCTCTCGCGAACCGAACAAATAGACGTGCTGGTCAACAATGCCGGCATGGGTTTGGTTGGCGGCGCCGAGGAATCCTCGATCAGCCAAGTTCAAGCCCTGTTTGACGTCAATCTGTTCGGCGCCATCCGTTTGACGAACGCTGTGCTGCCATCGATGCGGCAGCGCGGCCAGGGGCGCATCATCAATATCAGCTCGATCCTCGGGCTCATACCCGCGCCTTACTCCGCGCACTATTCGGCGACCAAGCACGCGCTCGAGGGGTATTCGGAATCGCTCGACCACGAGACCCGCGTCTTCAATGTCCGCGTCTGCCTCATCGAGCCGGCTTATACGCGCGGTGTCTTCGAGCAGAACGCCCTGGCGCCGGATGCAGCGGTGCCGGACTACGACCAGGCGCGGGCCCGCGCCCGCAAAAATGAGCGGGATGCGGCGGCCACGGCCGAGCCGCCCGAGGTGGTGGCCAAGACGGTGGTTCTGGCGGCGACCGCCGCGCGACCACGGCGCCGCTATGCCGCCGGCAAGCTGGCACGGAAAGTCAGCATGTTGCGCCGGTTCGTGCCCACCGATGCCTTCGACAAGAGCCTGCGCAAGCAGATGGGCTTGCCCGTCTGAATCGCACCACGATCGTCACGCAACCAACCGAGGACTGCCGCTTGAGCAAACTCATGCCGAGGGTGCGGATCGCCCTGCCCGAGCGCTCACGCGGGCCCGCCGCGCGCGCTCTTCTGACACTGAGTGCTGTATCCGCCCTCTTCGTCGCCGGCTGCGATCAGCCGGCATCGGCACCCAAGACGGCCGAAACACTGGTGCGGATTGTCTCGGCGGCGCCTGCCGCGGCCGAGGCAAGAGCCTTCACCGGAACGGTCGCGGCGCGGGTTCAAAGCAACTTGGGTTTCCGGATCAGCGGCAAGGTCATCGAGCGCCTGGTGGATACCGGCCAAGTGATTCAAGCCGGAACCCCGCTCTATCGGATCGATCCGACCGATTACGACCACGCAATCGCCGCCCAGCTCGGCAATGTCGCCGCCGCCAAGGCACGGCTCATTCAGGCGACAGCGGATGAAAAGCGCTATCGCAACCTGTTGCCGACCCGCGCCGTTTCGGCCTCGGACTATGATGCAGCCAAGGCTGCGATGGACAGTGCCCGCGCTTTGCTGGACGCGGCGCAAGCCCAGCTGCAGGTCGCGCAGGACGACAGGCGCTATACGACGCTCGTCGCCGACGCGGATGGTACCGTGGTGGAGACGCTGGCGGAGCCAGGTCAGGTGGTGAGCGCCGGGCAGATCGTGGCTCGGATCGCGCATACCGGCCCGCGTGAAGCCTCGATCAGCCTGCCCGAAACCATGCGGCCGGCCATCGGGGCGGCGGCGCAGGCTCTGCTCTACGGCCGAGACGACCGCTGGCCAGCGCATCTGAGACAGCTCTCGGATTCTGCCGATCCGCAAACTCGGACCTATGAAGCGCGTTACGTCCTCGAAGGCGAGGCCGCGGCTGCACCGCTCGGTGCCACCGTCACCATCCTTCTCCCCAGCGGCGCGTCCGCCCGGGAGACATCCGTGCCGCTGGGCGCCTTGACCGATGAAGGTAAGGGGTCCGGCGTCTGGGTCTTCGACGCGAAGACCTCCGCGGTGACGTTCCGGCCGGTGCGGATCGATCAGCTCGGCGTCGAGACCGCCATTCTGGGCGGCGGGCTCTCGGTCGGCGAGCAGATCGTCGCTCTTGGCGCGCACCTGCTACACGACGGACAACGCGTGCGCACGAGCGAAGCCCAGGCGAGCCTGCCGTGAGCCGGTTCAATCTCTCGGCCCTCGCCGTTCGGGAACGCGCGATCACGCTGTTCCTGTTGATGGCGATCAGCGCCGCCGGGACCTTTGCTTTCCTTCAGCTCGGTCGCGCCGAGGATCCTGCCTTCACGATCAAGGTGCTGACGGTGACAGCGGCTTGGCCGGGCGCCACAGCAGAAGAGATGCAGAACCTGGTCGCGGAGCCGATGGAGAAGCGCCTCCAGGAACTGCGCTGGTACGATCGCGTGGAGACCTTCACCCGGCCGGGGCTGGCCTTCCTGACCCTGTCTCTCCAGGACAAGACCCCGCCTTCCGCGGTCGAGGCTGAGTTTTACCAGGCGCGCAAGAAACTCGGCGACGAGGCCCGCGACCTGCCTGCCGGCGTGCTCGGGCCCTTCATCAACGACGAATATTCCGACGTGCAGTTCGCGCTCTATGCGCTCAAAGCGCAGGGCATGCCGCCGCGGCAGCTGACGCGGGAAGCGGAATCCCTGCGCCAGCGCCTGCTCCATGTTCCAGGCGTGAAGAAGGTCGATCTCTTCGGCGAACGGCCGGAGCGGATCTTCGTCGAGTTCTCCTATGCTCGGCTCGCAAATCTCGGCGTCAGTGCGCGGGAAATCTTCGATGGATTGCAGCGCCAGAACCTGGTGACGCCGGCGGGCTCGATCGATACCAACGGCCCCCAGGTCTTCATCCGTGTCGATGGCGCCTATGACGATCTGCGGAAGATTGCCGACACGCCCATCGTCGCCGCGGGGCGGGTGCTCAAACTGTCGGATATCGCCGACGTGCGACGCGGCTACGAGGATCCCGCCACCTTCCTGATCCGGCATGAAGGCGAGCCGGCGATGGTCCTCGGCGTCGTCATGAAAGAGGGGTGGAATGCCCTCGATCTCGGGAAGGCGCTCGACGGCGAGGAGCGTCGGATCGCGACGCAGCTGCCGGCCGGCCTTTCGTTCACCAAGATCAGCGACCAGGCGGTCAACGTCACCGAGGCCGTCGACGAGTTCATGCTCAAGTTCTTCGTCGCCTTGGGCGTGATCATGGTTGTGAGCCTGATCAGCCTCGGCTGGCGCGTCGGCATCGTCGTGGCGGCCGCGGTGCCGCTGACTCTGGCGGCGGTGTTCGTGATCATGCTGATCACCGACCGGGTATTCGACCGTATCACCCTCGGTGCGCTCATCATTGCACTCGGGCTCCTGGTCGATGACGCCATCATCGCCATCGAGGTGATGGTGGTGAAAATGGAAGAGGGGTGGGATCGGATCAAGGCCGCTGCCTACGCCTGGAGCCATACTGCCGCGCCGATGCTCTCCGGAACATTGGTGACTATCATCGGCTTTACCCCGGTCGGTTTCGCCCGATCGACCGCGGGAGAGTATGCCGGCAACATCTTCTGGATCGTCGGCTTTGCGCTGATCGCGTCCTGGGTCGTGGCAGTCGTCTTCACGCCCTATCTGGGCGTGAAGCTGCTGCCCGACATCAAGCCCGTCGCGGGCGGTCATGAAGCGATCTATGCGACGCCCCGGTATGAAAGATTCCGGCGGCTGGTGACATGGGCCGTGAACCACAAGTTCCTGGTCGCCGGCGCGGTCATCGCCGCCTTCATGACGGCCGGCGTCGGCATGGGGCTCGTCAAACAGCAGTTCTTCCCTGCCTCGGACCGGCCGGAAGTGCTTGTTGAAGTCCAGATGCCGGAGGGTACCGGCATCGAGGCGACAACCGCGGCGACGGCGAAGGTGGAAGACTGGCTGAAGCAGCAGCCGGAAGCGAAGATCGTCACCACCTATATTGGCCAGGGCGCACCGCGCTTCTTCTTCTCCTACAATCCGGAACTGCCCGACCCTTCCTTTGCTAAGCTGATTGTGCTGACGCCGGATGCAGCTGCACGCGAGCGACTCAAGCTTCGGCTTCGTGCAACAGCGGCCGAGGGACTGGTGCCGGAAGGGCGGGTCCGGATCACTCAATTGGTCTTTGGCCCTTATTCGCACTTCCCGGTCACGTTCCGGGTGATGGGACCGGATCCGGCCGAGCTGCGCGAGATCGCGAACGAAGTGCAGGCCGTGATGCGCGCCAATCCCAACACGCGGCAAGTCAATCAGGATTGGGGCGAGCGCGTGCCGACCGCCCGCTTCGTGCTGGACCAGGATCGGCTGCGGTCGATCGGCCTGACCTCGGCGGACGTGGCCCAGCAGCTGCAGTTCCTGCTGACCGGCGTGCCGGTGACGCAGCTGCGCGAGGACATTCGGACGGTCGAGATCGTGGCGCGGAGCGCCGGCCCGGAACGGCTCGATCCCGCCCGACTCGGTGACCTGACCTTGACCAGCCAGGACGGCCGCCTCGTTCCGCTGAGCCAGATCGGCCGCATCGAGGTTCGGCCGGAGGATCCCGTTCTGCGACGTCGGGACCGCACGCCGACGATCACGGTTCAGTCGGACATCGACGAACGGCTGCAGCCGCCGGAAGTCTCCCAGGAAATCAATGCGGCGCTGAAGCCGGTCATCGAACGCCTCCCGTCGGGCTACCGCATTGAGATGGGTGGCAACATCGAGGATGCCGGCAAGGCGAACAGCGCGCTCGCGCCGGTCTTTCCGGTCATGATCGCCCTGACCCTGCTGGTGCTCGTCATTCAGGTCCGATCGCTGTCCGCGATGATGATGGTCTTCCTGACGGCGCCCCTTGGCTTGGTCGGGACGGTGCCGATCCTGCTGCTATTCCATCAGCCGTTCGGCTTCAATGCCATTCTCGGCCTGATCGGTCTGTCGGGCATTCTGATGCGCAACACGCTCATCCTGATCGGGCAGATCCAGACCAATCGTGAGGAAGGCCTTGATCCTTATCGCGCCGTCATCGAGGCCACCGTCCAGCGCGCGCGGCCGGTCGTCTTGACGGCACTGGCGGCCGTTCTCGCCTTCATACCGCTGACGCAGTCCGTGTTCTGGGGCTCGATGGCTTACACGCTGATCGGCGGAACCGCCGTCGGCACGATCCTGATCTTGCTCTTCCTGCCAGCGCTCTACGCGATCTGGTTCCGCATTCGCCCGGAAGCTCCGGCGGAAATCGCCCGGGGCGGCGAAATGCGCGCCGCTGCCCAGTAGCCCATGAAGGCCAGACATATCCATGGATCATGCGATGACCGATGCGTCCCGTACGGAACCCTCCACGGCTGCCGCGCAGGCGCGCAAAGTACCACCAGGCATCCTCGCGGGCCCGATCACACCAACGATGCTCCGCCTCGCATTGCCGACGATCGTGGTCCTCGTTGTGCAAACCCTTGTCGGGCTGGCTGAGACCTATTTCGTCAGCTTTCTTGGGACCGATGCGCTGGCCGGGGTCGCCCTGGTCTTCCCCGTGCTCATGCTGATGCAGATGATGGCGAATGGCGGTATCGGAGGGGGTGTCTCCTCGGCCATCGCGCGGGCGTTGGGAGCCAATCGCCGCGGGGATGCCGAAGCGCTGATCTGGCACGCGGTCGTCCTCGCCTGCGCATTCGGCTTGCTGTTCGCGAGTGCAGCTATTCTTGGCGGACCGATTGTTTATCGGGCAATGGGCGGATCGGGAGCAACGATGACCGCCGCGCTCGCCTATTCAGAAGTCATCTTTGCAGGCGCCATCCCGATCTGGATCGCCGCTCTGCTTTCCTCTGCGCTTCGCGGCAGCGGGAACGTGAACGTGCCGGCGCTGGTGATCCTGACCGGCGCCGTCGTCCTGGTCCCTTTGTCACCGGCCTTGATCTTCGGTTGGGGGCCCTTTCCTCGCCTGGGCGTTGCCGGTGGCGGCGCCGCAGTCGTCATCTACTACGTGCTCGCTGCGATCGCGCTGGTCCTTTATCTGCGATCGTCGCACAGTCTCCTGAAACTCAGGATCGTTCCTCTGCAAGGCCGCTTGTTCAAGGACATCCTGGGCGTGGGCTTCCTGTCCGCGATCGGCACGGTTCAGGTCAATCTCACCGTCACCTTGATCACCGCCGCCGTCGGCCGCTTCGGCGCTGACGCCATTGCCGGATACGGCATTGCCTCACGCCTCGACTACATCCAGATCCCGCTGCTCTTCGGCCTCGGCACCGCCATGGTGACCATGGTCGGCATCAATATCGGGGCCGGACAGATGCTGCGGGCGCGCCGCATCGCTTGGATCGGCGCCGGCATCGCCTTCGGCGTGACCGAGCTCATCGGTCTCGCCGCCGCGGTCTTTCCG
>DASYRS010000486.1:0-18949 GCA_036004205.1 Dongiaceae bacterium | reverse complement strand
CGGATCGTCGGTCGGGGATTCGGAGCCCAGCAGCAGTATCTTCGCGCCGATCATGTTGCCGGCGACGGTCGCGCCGACATAGACCGGATCGAAGAAGCCGTTGCCCGCGGTATGCGTGATGACCGCGAACGTCAGATGCCCGTCGGCGGAATGGTAGTTCTTGGTGTCCTTGTTTTCCTTCGCCGCGTCCTCGAAGGTGTAGCCGCCCACGGCCTTCGCGACCGTGCCTTCCTGAGCGTACGCGCCCGCGGACAACAAAGCCGCCATAGCGCCGATGCTTGCTGAAGCAAGTAATTTCCGCATTTCATTCCTCCCGTGTTTTGCTTGGGCACATTTATCGGACAATTGTGCCGGAGCAGACTATAGGCCACCCTTTCTGCCATCGCAATTTGCAGAACGAGGACTCCCGCCTCCGTATTGCGATTAACTCTTGCCATCATTTTCCATCGGCGCATGCTGAGCGGTGCGCCCGACCGGCACCGCAGATCGTCGATCCCGCGTTGCTGGACTTTCAGTTTGTATGATAAAAGGCCGGCCGGTCCTGGCGGCATCGTCCGCGTTCAAGAAGGTGCGAAATGCGTCTCATCCAATATGTGACCGACACGGGTACGCGCGGGGTCGCGCGCATCGACGGCAACCGGGCGATCGCGGTGCCAGGCGCCACCAGCATGATCGACCTGGCGAAGCAGGCGATCGCGGCGCGGCTCAGCCTCGATGAGGCGGTCAAGGCGGAGGACGATGGCGCGGCTCTGGACTATGCAGCCCTGCTGTCACAAGGGCGCGTGCTGTCCCCGGTCGATCATCCCGACGCGGCGCACTGCCTGGTGACCGGCACGGGCCTGACGCATCTCGGCAGCGCGGACACGCGTGACAAGATGCACAAGAAGATTTCGGGCGACGTCGAGACCTTGAGCGATTCCATGAAGATGTTCCGCATGGGACTGGAAGGCGGCAAGCCGCAAGTGCCCGGCCCCGGCGTGCAGCCGGAATGGTTCTACAAGGGCGACGGCAGCAGCATCGTGCGCCCCGGCGCCGACCTGCCGCTCCCTGAGTTCGCGCTCGATGGCGGCGAAGAGCCGGAGATCGCCGGCCTCTATCTCGTCGACGGCCAGGGCAAGCCATGGCGGCTCGGCTTCGCGCTGGGCAACGAATATTCCGATCACGTGATGGAGCGGCAGAACTATCTCTATCTCGCCCATTCCAAGCTGCGCGCCTGCGCCATCGGGCCGGAGCTGCGCACCGGTCCCCTGCCGGAGAAGCTGGAGGGCGAAAGCCGCGTCGCGCGCAAAGGCAATGTGATCTGGCGCAAGCCGTTCCTGAGCGGCGAGGGCAACATGTCCCACACCATCGCCAATCTCGAGTACCACCATTTCAAATACGGGCTGTTCCGTCGGCCGGGAGATCTGCATGTGCATTTCTTCGGCACCGCGACCTTGAGCTTCGGCGATGGCATCCGGACCGAGCCGGGCGACGTGTTCGAGATCGAGATGGCGGAATTCGGCGCGCCCTTGCGCAACCGCTTGGCGCCGGCCGCCGGCGGCTTTGCCTATGGCGGGGTCGCGGTTCTATAGACCGTCCATGTCCTATTCCTGCATCGCGGTCGACTGGGGCACGACCAACCGGCGAGCCTGGGCGCTCGGGCCGGACGGACGGGCGACGGCCGAGCGTGCCGATCCGACAGGCCTGCTGGCGGTCCAGGACCGGCGGTTTGCGGAGTCGCTGGAATCGTTCCTGGGCGACTGGGTTTCGGCCGGTTCCGGCATCCCGGTCGTCATCGCCGGCATGGCTGGCAGCCGGCTCGGCTGGGTGGAAGTGCCGTACGTCGCCGCGCCGGCGCCGCTATCCGACCTGGCGCAGACCCTGATGAAGGCCGGGCAAATCGGCGGCAGCGATTGCTGGATCGTGCCGGGCATGAACCTCGACAGCGCCACCCAGCCGGAAGTGATGCGGGGCGAGGAATGCCAGATTCTCGGTGCGCTGCTGACGCGGCATCAGTCGGACGGGCTCTTCCTGCTGCCGGGCACGCATTCCAAGTGGGCGCGCGTCACGGACCAACGCCTGATCGAGTTCCGCACCTACATCACCGGCGAAATGTTCAACCTGCTGCGCCAGTCGGGCACGCTGGCGCAGTTGATGACGGGCGATGCCGAGGACGAGAATGCCTTCGCGCGCGGCGTGCTCGCGACCGGTCCGGATACCGAGCTGCTCAATCGCCTGTTCAGCGCCCGCTCGCTCGCCTTGTTCGGCCGGCTGGAGGGCAGCGCCCTCGCCAGCTATCTGTCCGGCATGCTGGTCAGCACGGAGATGCGCGATGCGCTCGCCGCCTGGCCCGACCTCGGCCGGAGCAGCGTCGCCTGCATCGGCTCGCCCGCCATGCTGGCGCGCTATGGCGCTTGCGCCGCGCTGCTGGGCCTGGAATTGCAGGGCATCGACAACAAGGACGTGTTGCCCGCCGCCCTGTTCTGGATTGCGCGACAAGCCGGGCTGGTCAAATGATGGATGTGTTTCGCGATAGTCTCGCTCGCCTCCCGCTGATCGCGATCCTGCGCGGGATGAAGCCGGAGGAGGCGCCCTGGGTGCTGGAGACTCTGGCCGCGGCGGGCTTCCAGATCCTGGAAGTGCCGCTCAACTCTCCGCGGCCGTTGGACAGTCTCCGCTTCCTGGTGCGCCATGCGCCGGCGGGCACCTTGATCGGTGCCGGCACCGTCCTCACCGAAGCGGACGTCGAGGCCGTCGCCGCGACCGGCGCGAAGCTGATGATCGCGCCCAATTGCGCGTTGCCGGTGATCGCGGCCGCCAAGGCGCGCGGGCTGATCGCGTTGCCCGGCGTTGCGACGCCGACCGAGGCGTTCACGGCACTCGCGGCCGGCGCGGATGGGCTGAAGATGTTTCCCGGCGAGCTGCTGCCGCCGGCCGCGGTCAAGGCCTGGCGCGCCGTCCTTCCCAAGGAGACATTGCTGGTGCCGACCGGCGGCGTGACTCCGGACAATGTCGCCGCCTATCGCGCCGCAGGGGCCAATGGATTCGGCATCGGCTCGGCGCTCTACAAGCCCGGCATGAACCGGGATGAGCTGGCGCAAAAGGCGGCGGCCTTCGTCGCGGCGATCCGCTAGATCCTGCGCCATTCGATATAGCTAACCATTCCTTAATGCGGGCGGCCTTATCCAGTCAGGCTGGGACAAGGCGAGACCCGCGAGCATGGCCGAGACCTGGGATCTCTCTCTGCTGATCGACACATCGACCAAGATCTACGATGCGCGGGGCATGACCGGGCAGCACCTGGGCTTGGAAGCGCGCTTCATGCCCGACCGCCTGTTCATCGATTTCGTCGATCCCGCCAATCGCGGCGCATTCCGCCGCCGGTTGGTGAAGATGGAATCGGGCAAGCTCGACATCGTCCGCGTGCGCGTCCTGACCCATGCCGAAGGGTCGCAGGAATTCTTCGCCGCGCTCCGCCGTTCCACGACCGAGGGGCAATGGTGGCTGATGCTGGCCGCCAGCCTGCGCGACGAGACGCCGGCGCTGGCCGCGCTGGAGCGGACGGGCCTGGCCGAGGGCGACGAGTTCATGGTGCTGGTGGAGGGCGCCGCGCGCCAGCTGGGTGGCGAAGTCGATTTGATGCAGGTGCGCGCCGAGCTGCTGACGGATGCGGGCGCGGCCGCCGCCAGGACGCCGCCCGAGGTGCGCGAGCGCCTGGCGAACGAGTTCAACGAGATCGTGGTCGAGAACGCCTACGACAATATCGCGACCAGCCCGCAGCCCGGCGAATATCTGATGCTGAAGGAACGTGCCAAGCCGGCACAAGACGTGCTGGGCAAGCTGGGCGCCGCGGCGGAACGCATGTCCATCCCGGCGGCCGATCTGGGCCTCGCCGCGAAGACGGTGCCGATGGAAAGCCTAGATGGCGATTTCAGCCAGGCCAACATCAACGGCGTGGTCTATGACCTGCGCCACGATCCATCCAAGCCGGCGCAGCAGTGGGAGCTGGAGCCGCAGGCGCGCTCCTGGATCAAGCCGGTGATCCGCGGCGCCGCAGTAGCCCTGTCCGGCATCCTGCCGTCGGGTGCGTCGCGCTCTTCTAAAACAAATCGCTCGCGTCCTTGAGGCGGGGCCACTGCCGGTCGCGCGCCGACAGGGTCACGCGGGCCCGCAGCGCCGCCGGCCAGGCGATCGCCAGGTCCGGATCGTCCCACGCGATGCCGCGCTCGGAACTCGGCTCATAGCGGCTGGTCACCTTGTAGGCCACCATCGAATCCGGCTCCAAGGTGATGAAGCCGTGAGCGAAGCCTTCCGGAACGAACAACTGCCTGCCGTCGCCGGCCGCCAGCTCCAACGCAACATGCCGGCCGAAGGTCGGGGAGCCGCGCCGCAGATCGACGGCGACGTCGAGAATCCGCCCGCGCAGCGTCTGCACCAGCTTCGCCTGCGCAAAGGGCGGCATCTGATAGTGCAGCCCGCGCAGAGTGCCGATTTCGGCGGACAGGGACTGGTTGTCCTGGATGAAGGGCCGGCCGCCCAGAATGGGCCGCCAGTCGGCTTCCTTGTAGGATTCCATGAAGAAGCCCCGGCTGTCGCCGTGCACCTTCAATTGCACCAGCTTTACGTCCGGCAGGGCAAGGTCGGTGATCTGCACAATGGGTTCCTCTGGCGGCCGACCGTGTGATTAGTCGACCGCGCACCGCCGCACAAGCTGGAAACTGGGCCTTGGCGGGCTATCGGCCAGCTTGTATTGAAATAAGGGGTCGCAGGGGGAAACGTCTCGATGGGTTTCGGCCGCTTTCGCAAATTGTTCCGGCGCGAGCCGACGCGGCAGGAACTCTATCTCCGCCTGACGCGCGGCCTCAATATCGAGCGCGACTATCAGACCTGGATCGATCAGTGGGAGCAATATGGCCCGGCTGAAGAAGCCTCCGGCCCGAGCCTGCCGCTGACGATCCTGCTTGTCGGCGAGGGCTCCGGTTCCGACCGCGACACCGCTTATTGGAATCGGCTCGGAGAAAGGCAAGATTTCCATATCATCGCTGCCAACAGCCTTTCCGCCGGCTGGCAGCTGAAGGATGCCTTGGCCGCCACTCTGGAGCACGCACGCGACTATGTGGCCGTACTGCATGACTCCGATCGGGTGCCCAAGTCGGCGCTGCGGCGACTGGCTGCCGCCGCCGCGGCGGTTCCCGACGCGCCGGTCATCTTCGGCGACGAGGATCAGATCGATGCCAACGGCCGCCGCTTCGCGCCGTGGTTCAAGCCGGATTTCGGCGACGATTTGTTCCTGTGCCAGAACGGATTCGGGCGTGCGGTCTTCTTCAAGAAGAGCGTGTTGCAGGGCCTGAGCGTGCCGCCCGCTGCTGGTCTGGACGAGGGAATCTACGCAGCGGCGCTGGAGGCGATCTTGTCCTCTGGCCGCGATCCGCTGCATTGCCCTGGCATTCTGCTGCATGTGGGCGGTGACCCGGCCGTAACGCCCAGGGCGCGGGTGCTCCATCTCTCGGGCAGCGCGCGGCGCGCGGCGGTCGCGCAATTCGCCACGCGGCGGCCCGCGCTGGCCGGCGCAGCGGTCGAAGGGCCCGATCCGCACGGTTTCCTGCGGCTGCGCCATCCGTTGCCGGCGGCGGCGCCCGTGGTCTCCATCGTCATCCCGACGCGCGACCGCAAGGACCTGCTGGAAATCTGCATCAACAGCCTCGACCGGGCGACGAACTATCCGAACAAAGAGATCATCATCCTCGACAATGACAGCCGGGAAGAGGCGACCAAGGCCTACTTCGCGGCTTTGTCCCAGCGGCCGGACGTGCGGATCATCCGGGCGCCGGGGCCCTTCAACTATCCGCGGCTGATCAATCTCGGCGCGTCGCACGCGCGCGGCGAGATCCTGATGACCCTCAACAACGACATCGAGGCGTTCGAGCCGGACTGGTTATCTGAGATGGTGAGCCAGGCGCTGCGGCCCGGCGTCGGGCTGGCCGGTTGCCTGCTGCTCTATCCCGACCGCAGCGTGCAGCACGCCGGCGTGATCATGGGCCTGAGCGGCGTCGCGGGGCACATGTATGCCGATGCCACGCCGGACGATCCGGGCCATGCCGGGCGCATCCTGGTGACGCAGGATCTGAGCGCGGTGACCGGCGCCTGCCACGTCATGCGGCGCTCCCTGTTCGAGAGACTTGGCGGGCTCGACGGGCGGCACCTGGCGGTCGCGTACAACGACATCGATTTCTGCCTGCGGGTGCGCGAAGCGGGACTGCGCGTCATCTACACGCCGCATGCACGCCTGCTGCACCGCCATTCGGCCAGCCGCGGCTCCGACGTCCGCCCCGAACGGCTGACCAGCTTCACCTGGGAGCGCGAATACATGCGCACGCGCTGGTCGCACGTGATCTTCGACGATCCGTTCTTCAATCCGAATCTGTCCTTGTCGGGAAAGCGCGGGCGGCTCGCGACCGCACCGCGTCCGCGCATCTTCAGGAAAAACTAGGCCAGCAGCGCCTTCAGATACCGCCCGTAGGTCGAGGCCCGCATCTCATCGGCGAGCCCGTTGAGCTGATCGGCGGTGATGAAGTTGTTGCGATAGGCGACCTCTTCGAGGCAGCCGATCATCTGGCCCTGGCGGTGGAAGATGGTCTGCACATAATGGCAGGCCTCCAGCCAGGAATCGTGCGTGCCGGTATCGAGCCAGGCGTTGCCGGTGCCGAGCTTTTCGATCCGCAGTTCGCCGTGATCCAGGTAGCGCTGGTTGAGATCGGTGATCTCCAGCTCGCCGCGCGCCGACGGCTTCAGCTCGGCGGCCAGGTCCGGAGCGCGCTGGTCATAGACGTAGAGCCCGATGACGGCCCAATTGGATTTGGGCTTTTTCGGCTTTTCAACCAGGCGCAGCGGCCGGCCTTCGGCATCGAACTCGACGATGCCATAGCGTTCCGGATCGGAAACCCGGTAGGCGAAATTGACTGCGCCGGTGGTGAGAGAGCGGGCACGCGTCAGGCTCTGGGTCAGACCTTCGCCGTAAATGAAATTGTCGCCGAGGATGAGCGCGATCGGCTCGCCGTTGATGAAATCGCGCCCCAGCAGCAGGGCCTGCGCGATGCCTTCGGGCCGCGGCTGGCGGCAGTAAGAGAGATGGATGCCCCATTGCGCCCCGTCGCCCAGCAGGTGGCGGTAGCTCTCCTCATCCTCCGGCGTGGTGACGATCAGGATATCGCGGATCCCCATCTGCATCAGCGTGGCGAGGGGATAATAGACCATCGGCTTGTCGTAGAGCGGGATGAGCTGCTTCGACACCGCCTTGGTCGCGGGATAGAGACGTGTGCCGCGTCCGCCGGATAGGACGATCCCTTTCATGGCCTGGTCACCGAACTCCCGTCGCTTGGTGCCGATCGATGGATGCCGGCTGCTGGCGCGTCTCGAGGCCGAGCCGCTCCCCGCCATAGCGGCCGGAGCGGAAGATCTCCTCCCACCAGTCCTTGTGGTCGATGTACCAGCGCACCGTCGAGTCCAGTCCCTCCGACAGCGAGCGCTCTGGCCGCCAGCCGATCTCCGCCCGCACCTTGGATGAATCGATCGCATAGCGGTGATCGTGCCCCGGCCGATCGGTCACGTGCTTCATCAGCGAACGGCTCGGCTGGTTGCGCGGCACGGCCCGGTCGACCAGGTCGCAGATCATCTCCGCCAGGTCCAGGTTGCGGCGCTGCTCTTCCGCGCCGATCAGATATTTCCCGCCGGCGGCGCCGAACGCGAGCACGCCCAGCAAGGCGCGCGCATGATCCTCGACATGAATCCAGTCGCGCACATTGGTGCCGCCGCCATAGATCGGCAATTCCTGGCCCTTCAAGGCGCGGATGATCAGGGTCGGGATGAACTTTTCCGGAAACTGGAACGGGCCGTAATTATTGCCGCAATTGGTGATCAACGTCGGCACGCCGAAGGTATGGCGCCATGCCGCCGCCAGATGGTCCGATGCGGCCTTGCTGGCGGAGTAGGGGGAACGCGGATCGTAGCGGCTATGCTCGTCGAAGCGCCCGCTGTCGCCGAGCGAGCCGTAGACCTCGTCGGTCGAGACATGCACCAGGCGGAACTCCGCGCGCTCGGGTTCGGCCAGCTCGTCCAGATGCGCGCGGCAGGCTTCCAGCAGGTTGAAGGTGCCGACGACGTTGCTCATGATGAAGGCTTGCGGCCCGTCGATCGACCGGTCGACATGAGATTCCGCCGCCAGATGGATGACGGCAGCGGGGCCGTGGCGCTGGAAAATGTCGGCCAGTGCCGCCCGGTCGCACAGATCGGCCTGCTCGAACGCATAGCGCGGATCGCCGGCCAGCGGCTGCAACGCGGCCGGACTGGATGCGTAACTCAGTTTGTCCAGATTGACGATCCGGCAGTCCGTGGCATCCCGCAGCAGCCGGCACACTGCCGAGCCGATGAAGCCGGCACCGCCCGTCACCAGGATTGTCCGCTGCCGTAACGCGCCCCGCAGATCCCGGTCTGTGAGGGTTGTTCTCCCAGGGTTCATGGCGGGTTTCCAGGCGCTGCGGTACTCAAAGCACGGTGTTCGTGAAAGCACGCTGGTTCATAGCGTCGTTCCAGCGCGCCGTCTACTCTGTGGAAGCGCAAAAATACGCTGGAATCGCAATATTTAAGGGCCTTGGGGCGCCGCCGTTTCGCGGTCGTCCGACTGCCGTTATGTCCTTGAATAACCTCAGGAGATTGGGTACTACTCGGGCATTGGGAGCGGCTCGTCCCGGAACCGGGCAATAAGTCCATCGGGCGGGCCGAGCATACGAGTTTTTGGGGTGCCTGGCGTGGGCGAGGAGAAACCCGCCAGGTCAGGCAACGAGGATAGTGGGATGTTCCAAGCGTGGGGACGGAGTGGCCCGGGTGCACCGGTTGGCGCGCGGATGGGCGCACAAATCAATCGGACGCAACCTCGCCGGGCCGGGAATCTTCGATGCGCCTAGCCTGGATCGTTCCGAACGCCGATCCGACGGTCGCGAGCTTCCGCTATCGCTGCCTCGTTCCGGCCTGGGCGCTGCAGCAGCTCGGCCACGACAGCGCGATCCATGTCGATGAGCGGCCCGACCCTTCGCAGTTCGATGCGCTGATCGTTGTGAAGCAGGCGGGCGAACGGTCGCATGACATAGCGCGCGCGTTCCGGGCGCGCGGCAAGCCGGTCTTTCTCGATCTCTGCGACAACATCTTTGTGCCTGGCTACGCGCAGCGGCGCGGGCCGGAACTGTCGGCGGAAACCGCCGGCGATCTGGCACGGCACGCGGACGCATTCGTCACGCCGACCCATGCCCTGGAGCGGGTCGCGCGCCGGCATCTGGGAGAGGATATGGCAAGCTGGGTCGTGCCGGACGCCGCGATCACGCCCGATGCCTATCAGGCGATTTCCGCCTGGCTGCCGCGTTCGGTCGTCGCGGTCCCGCAAAGCGGGCCGTCCGGCGGGCGCGAGCTGCATGATGGCGAGATGTTCGGCGTCGAGTCCGACTGGCAGGTCGACCATCTGCCGGAGGATACCGCGCGCGTGATCTGGTTCGGCCGCCACGGCAGCTTCCATTCCGAGTTCGGCATGGGCCTCTTGAAGCCGGTGATCGAAGAGCTGGAATATGCCCATCGCGACCGCCCGATCGAGCTGGTCGTCATCAGCAACAACCGTATCCGGTTCGACGCCCTGACCCATGGCGTCAAGATCTTCACGCGCTACGAGGCCTGGTCCAACGAGCGGGTGTTCTTCGAGCTGTCGCGCGCCGATCTGTTCGTGATGCCGAGCGCGGCCGACCCGTTCTCGCTGTGCAAGTCGGCCAACCGCGCCGTCCTCGCGCTTGCCAACAACGTGCCGGTCGTCGCCACCTATCTGGAATCGCTGGAGCCGCTGCGCAACGTGCTGATGCTCGACGATTGGCGCGCCGGCATCGATGCCTACCTGTTCGATCCTCATACCGCGAACCAGCATCTGGCGCGGGCCCAGCCCATCCTGGCCGAGCAGTTCAGCATCGAAGCGATCGGCCGGCAGTGGAATGCGGTTCTCGGCGGCGGCCGCGCCGAGTTGTCCGCGCCCGGCTCGTACTGGCAGCCGGCCGTTCAAATGGCCTGAGCGGCCCCGGTGTAGGCGAAGAACAAGGACATGGCGAAGAACAATCCGAAGAAGCCGGGCCTGTTGCGCTCGATGCTGATTTCATTGCGGGCGGTCCCGCCTCTCCAGCGCACGCTCGTTCTGTCCGGGGTGTTCGTCGCCAGCATCTTCGAGCTGTTCGGATTCGCGACGATCATTCCGCTCCTGTCAGTCATGAGCCCCGAGGCGGATATGCCGATGGGCGGGCGGCGCGGCATGATCCACGACACCCTCGAAGAGGCCTTCACGGCCGTCGGCCTGCCGATGATCTGGGAAACGCTTCTGCTCGCCATCCTGCTGTTCATGGTGTTGAAGGCGCTCATCAGCATCGGCGTGACGCGCTATGTCGCCAACGTCATGACCAAGGTCAATACCGAGGCGAGGCTCGACGTCATCCGTACCCTGATGCATGCGCGCTGGAGCTTCTATGCGCGCCAGAGGTTGAGCCGCCTGGTCTCGGCCGCCGGCGAAAGCTCGAACGCCGTCGGCGAGGCGTTCCAGCTCAGCGCCGATATGCTGATGTCGTTCCTGCGCATCTGCATCTATCTGCTGATCTGCTACGTGATCGCGCCCGCCATGGTACTGGTCGCCGCGGGCGTCGCCGTCATCATGGCGGTGTCCTATGGTGGGCTGGTGCGCCGGTCGAAACGCGCCGCCAAGGGCCAGAGCCGCGCGATGAGCCGGATGAAGGCGGACCTGACCGACGTCTTCATCGGCATCAAATCGATCCGCGCCATGGGGCGGCAGGCGCAGATGTCGACGCTGCTTGCCAAGGATATCGATACGCTCGACGACAGCATGAGAACGCGCGTGCTGTCGGCGGAATATGCCGAGGAATTGCAGGCACCGATCATCGCGATCTGCATGGTGCTCGGCTTGATGGGCGGCAGTACGCTCCTGAACCTCAGCGGGCACGAGCTGCTGCTGGCCGCGATCCTGCTGGTGCGCCTGGTAAACACCTTCGGCTTCGTGCAGCGCGGCACCCAGCGGCTCATGACGGCCCAGGTGTGGCTGAGCTCCGCCAGGGATCTGATCGAGGCTGCCGAGAGCAGCCAGGAGCAATTGACCGGTACCGAATCGCCCAATCCGGCCGCCGGGGTGAGGTTCGAGGGTGTTTCATTCAGGCATGCCGACGGCCGCGAATTGCTGTCGAAGGTCGATTTCGCCATTGCGGCGGGCAAGGTCACGACCCTGGTCGGCCCGTCCGGTGTCGGCAAGACCACGACGCTCGATCTCATCATCGGGCTGCTGCCGCCGCGTACCGGCAAGCTGTTCCTGGGCGGCGTCGACAGCACCGAGGTCGACCTCGTCAAGTGGCGGCAGGTGATCGGCTATGTGCCGCAGGATGTCACCCTGTTCCACGACAACGTGCGCAACAACGTCGCGCTGGGCGAGGAGCGGTTCAGCGACGAAGAGGTCTGGCGCGCGCTGCGCGCGGCGGGCGCCGACGAATTCATCGAGGCCCTGCCACAGGGGCTGGATCACGTGGTCGGCGAACGCGGCCAGATGATCTCCGGCGGCCAGCGCCAGCGCATCGCGCTCGCGAGAGCCTTGCTGCACCGCCCGGCGATCCTGATCCTCGACGAAGCGACGGCGGGCCTCGACCGCGAGTCCGAGGAGGCGATCTGCGCCCGCATCCGCGAGATGGTGAAGGGCGATGGACTGACGGTCATCGCGGTGACCCACGGCGAAGCGTGGCGGCAGATGGCCGACAGCATCTACAAGATTTCCGACGGCAACATCGTGCCCGTCGAGCCCGGCGCCCCCGCCGAGGTGGTGCCGATTTCCAAAGCCAACCCAGCGCTGAGCGCGTAATCGGATCCGTGCCGAAGGTCCTTGTCATCGGCGAAAGCGGCCAGCTCGCGCAATCGCTGAGACAACTGCATTGGCCGGCTGGGCTCGACCTGGATTTCATCGGCCGCCGTTCGCTTTCATCGCCGTTCTCTTTCGCCATCGTCCGCGCCCTGTTTGACCAGTTCAAACCCGATCTGGTCCTCAATGCCGCGGCATATACCGGCGTCGATCGAGCGGAGAGCGAACGCGAAGCGGCGTTCTCCCTGAATGCCGGCCTGCCCCGCGCCCTGGCGGGGACATGCAAGGGGCTGGAGATTCCATTGGTCCATGTCTCCACGGACTATGTATTCAATGGAGAAAAACGAACGCCCTACCTGGAGACAGATGCGCCCGATCCGCTCGGCGTCTACGGTCTGAGCAAGCTGGAAGGCGACCGGAACGTGGAGCAATCGGACCTGGCGCGCTGGGCGATCCTGCGCACCTCATGGGTGGTCAGCGAGATCGGCGAAACCTTCCCCGTAAAGCTGCTGCGGCGCGCGCAAGCGGGCGAGGCGTTGCGCGTGGTCGACGACCAATGGGGCTGCCCGACCGCTGCATCGGACCTGGCGCGCGCGATGCAGAGCGTCGGTCTCAGGCTGCTCGACGATGATCGCGCGGCGTGCGGCCTGTTCAATTTCAGCGGCGCTTCGGACATGAGCTGGCACGGCTTCGCGGACAAATTGCTGGCGGCGGCCGAGGCGATGGGTCTGAAGCGTCCGCCGCTGCAGGCGATCACCAGCGCGGAGCTGAAGGCGCCGGCGCGCCGGCCGGCCTATTCAGTCTTGTCCTGCGCGCGCATCAAGCAGGCGTGCGACATTGCGGGCGCCCGCATCGAGGATGATCTGGAACGCATGGTGCGGCGCATCCTCGCGACCTAGCCGGCTATCTCTTCCCACGCCGCCGCGATCGGCGTTCATCGGTGCGACAGCAAAGTTGAAGGGCGGCCAATCGAGCGCTTGCCGCCTCTTCCCCGGCGCGGCTTCTGCAGGCCCGTGGTCAAGGAGGCGCTTCTGCCGCTCTGGTGGTCGCTGTCACTGGCGCTTGCCTCGGCGGCAACGGCACGTTACCGCACCGTCGGCGGCAAGGTGGCATTTCCCCTGATGCCGGTTTCGGTCGCCATTGCCCACATCTATCTGGCGTGGCGGTTCTTGTAATCCGATAGCTCCGTTTCGAGGCCCCAAAAGTAATGGCCGCCGATCGTCAGATCGGCGGCCGAAGTTCATGTGTCGTTCGCGGTCGTTCGCCGCTTCACACGGCGTCTGCTGCTCTACATGCGCTCGGGGCTGTGCTCCGCGTCCAGCGCCTTCTTGAGCCCACCCGCCTGGCGCAGCTTTTGCGCTTCTTCTTCCAGCTGGGCATTCTCCATCTTGATCTGCACGATATGCCAGCCGATCCAGAAGATCAGGCACAGCGCGACCATGAGCCCTTCCCATCCGACGAACGGGTAGATCGGGCCGATATCGAGAATGTTGCCATCCCAATTGGCGACGTTTCCGGTCGACATGATGATTTCCTTTCCTTTTCCCTATTCCGCCGGAGCCGCACGTGCTTCCTGGGCCAGCACGGCTCTGATCTCGTCGTCTTCCTGCAACGTCACCTCGACGGCATGATAGTCGAGGCCGGCCAGTTCGACTTCGCGCGGCGCCCGCAGCAACCCGAACTTGTTGAGGATCCAGGAGAGAACATAGCCGGGAATGAAGCCCAGGACCCAGAACATGATGACGGCGCCGATGAACTGACCCCAGGGCGTTACCCGTGCCCAGGGCTCCGCGTGCCCGAGCAACACGTCGGGCGAAGACGGATAGCCCCAGAGCAGGATGCCGGCGGCACATACGCCGAGGAATCCCGCATAGCCATGGACGGCAACCGCGCCCACCGCATCGTCGATCTTGAACTTCCGCTCCACCCAATAGTGCAGCTTGTAGATGATGACGACGACGATCGCCGCCACGAACATGGCCTCGATCGGGTGGTAGAGATCGTTGCCCGCTGACGCGGCGATGATCCCCGCCAGCCCGCAGGAGAAGGTCCAGTAAGGATCGCCCTTCGAGACCACGTAGCCCGCCATCAGGCCGCCGCACAGAGCCATGATGAAGTTGAACGTGATGGCCGAGAGCGTGGTCGCCTGCAGATAGATGTTGGTGGCGGAATAGAACACGCCGTCGCCGGCCTGCACGTCGAAGATCGGGATGTTGCAAGCCGCGTAGAAGCCCCAGAAGCCGGTATAGATCAGGAACAGTCCGATGCAGACCAGCCAGGGATTCTGCGGCGGGATGTTGCGCGGTGTCCCGTCCGGCCTGAACTTGCCGATGCGGGGTCCGAGGTTGATCAACACGGCCAGGCAGGTTCCGCCGGCGATGGCGTGCACGACACCGGATGCATAGGCGTCGTGATAGCCGAGGAGATGCACCATCCAGCCGGCATAGTGCCAGCCCCAGGACGCGTCGATGATCCAGGTGACCGATCCGAGCATCACGGCGATCAGCCAGAATGCTCCCGACTTCACCCGCTCGATGATCGAGCCAGAGACGATCGAGGCGGTAGTCCAGGAGAACAGCAGGAACGCCGCCCAGAACACGCCGTTGAGGCGGGCCCAGAGGGCCGTGTCCGCTTCGGTG
Organism: Dongiaceae bacterium; assembly: GCA_036004205.1. GTDB lineage: Bacteria > Pseudomonadota > Alphaproteobacteria > Dongiales > Dongiaceae > Dongia_A. The sequence goes on along the minus strand of DASYRS010000486.1, from coordinate 4,402 downwards.
ATCGTGGTCTGGACCGGCTTGCCGCCCATGTGGGCGCCCATCAGCTCGTTCCACGGCTCGGCGAAACGGGAGGTCACGATCCCTCCTTCCACGAAGCCCGGGCCATTGACCATCGCGGAATAGAGCCACCAGCCGAACAGATAGAAGCTGACGCCGACGGTCGGAATGACCATGGCGTTCTTCATCAGCGTGGTCATGTGGTTCTTGCGCCGAGACACGCCGACTTCGTACGTGCAGAAGCCGACATGAATCAGAAACATCATGACGACGGTGACCCAGTAGTAGAACTCGGTGAAAATGACGTTTAGCGCAGCTGGTAAGTCGCTCATGGTTCCCCCTCTGCCAGTCGCGTCCCCTCAAGACGAGGGGCTCTTCGCGGTCGAACCAAAAGCTCGTCGACCAAGAGAGTTGGGACAGGCCCGCTTTTCGGGCGAGCAAGCACACGGCACATTTTGTGCGCGCTTTTGCCGCAGTATGCCAGATTCTGGGGGTCTTAACTAGCCGGAAAAAATGTTTCGTATGCGGATCGGGCCGCCCAGGCCATAGTCCAGGCCTTAGGACGACCCTCCGCAAGCGCGCTCGGAGCGACTCGGCCGCGCCTCAGCAATCGAGCGTGTTCTGCCGTTCCCACTCCGTCAGATGCCGGGTGTAGGAATTCCACTCGGTCGTCTTCATCGTGCAGTACGACTCAATGAAGCTGTCGCCGAAATACGCGCGCAGCGACTTGCTCTTGTCGGTGAGGCGCAGGGCATCCAGCAGGTTGAGCGGCAGCTTGCGCCCACCTTTCACCTTGTGACCCTCGGTATACATGTTGATGTCGAGGCGCGGGCCCGGATCGCGCTTGTTGTCGATGCCGTCGAGCCCGGCCGCCAGGATGCCGGCCTGCAGCAGGTACGGGTTGGTGGCGCCGTCGGCGAGGCGCAGCTCGAACCGGCCCGCGTCCGGGATGCGCACCATGTGGGTGCGGTTGTTGCCGGTATAGGTGATGGTGTTGGGCGACCAGGTCGCGCCCGAGATGGTACGCGGCGCGTTGATGCGCTTGTAGGAGTTGACTGTCGGATTGAAGAACGAGCACAGCGCCTCGGCATTGTGCATGATCCCGCCCAGGAACGAATAGGCCAGCTTCGACAGGCCCAGTTCGCCCTTGGCATCCGCGAACAAGCTGGTCTTGCCGCTCTTGTCCCAGACCGAGACGTGGGCGTGGCAGCCGTTGCCGGTCAGGTTCATGAACGGCTTGGGCATGAAGGTCGCGCGCAGGCCGTGCTTCTCCGCGATCGACCGCGCCATGTATTTGAAAAAGACGTGGCGGTCGGCGGTCAGCAGGCAATCGTCATAGTGCCAGTTCATCTCGAACTGGCCGTTCGCGTCCTCATGGTCGTTCTGGTACGGCTTCCAGCCCAACGCCAGCATGGCATCGCAGATCTCGGTGATCACGTCGTAGCGCCGCATCAGCGCCTGCTGGTCGTAGCAGGGCTTCTCCTGGGTGTCGGCGGCATCGGAGAGGCCCTTGCCGTCCGGCGTGACCAGGAAGAATTCGCATTCCACGCCGCTTTTCATGCGCTGGCCCTTCTTGGCGGCGAGGGCGACCATCTTCTTCAATTGCGCGCGCGGGGAATCGGCGACTTCCTTGCCGTCCATCCACAGGTCGCTGGCAAGCCAGCCCACTTCCGGCTTCCAAGGCAGCTGGATCAGGCTGTCGGGATCGGGCCTGGCGAACAGGTCCGGATGAGCCGGCGTCATGTCCAGCCAGGTGGCGAAGCCGGCAAAGCCGGCGCCATCGCGCTGCATGTCCCCGATCGCGGCGGCCGGCGCCAGCTTGGCGCGCAGCACCCCGAACAAATCGGTGTAGCTGATCAGGAAATACTTGATCTTTCGCTCTTTGGCGATTTTGGAAAGATCGACGGTCACGGTAAGCCTCCCCTCAGACTTCGGTTGTTCTGATCTCCCAGGTGCAAGCGGCGAGGTTACATCCCGTTCTTGCCCGGTATCCAGTTGGTTCCGGCGAGCGGCACGCCCGCCATGGCCGCCGCTTCGACGGTCAGCGCGACCAGATCGTCCGGTTCCAAATTGTGCACGTGGCTCTTGCCGCAGGCGCGCGCGATGATCTGGGTTTCCATCGTCAGCACGGCGAGGTAGTTGGCAAGGCGCTTGCCGGCTTTCACCGGGTCCAGCCGCTTGGCGAGCTCCGGGTCCTGGGTGGTGATGCCGGCGGGATCGCGCCCTTCGTGCCAATCGTCATAGCAGCCGGCGGTGGTGCCCAGCTTCTTGTATTCCTCTTCCCAATGCGGATCGTTGTCGCCGAGGGCGATCAGCGCCGCGGTGCCGATGGAAACCGCATCGGCGCCCAGCGCCAGGGCCTTGGCCACGTCCGCGCCGTTGCGGATGCCGCCGGAGACGATGAGCTGCACCTTGCGGTGCATGTCGAGGTCCTGGAGCGCCTGCACGGCCGGGCGGATGGCGGCCAGGATCGGCAGCCCGACATGCTCGATGAACACGTCCTGGGTGGCGGCGGTGCCGCCTTGCATCCCGTCCAGCACCACCACGTCGGCGCCCGATTTCACCGCCAGCGCGGTGTCGAAATAGGGCCGCGTCGCGCCAACCTTGATATAGATCGGCTTTTCCCAATCGGTGATCTCGCGCAGTTCCTGGATCTTGATGGTGAGGTCGTCGGGCCCGGTCCAATCCGGATGGCGGCAGGCGGAGCGCTGGTCGATGCCGACCGGCAGGGTGCGCATCTTGGCGACCCGCTCGGTGATCTTCTGGCCCAGCAGCATGCCGCCGCCGCCCGGCTTGGCACCCTGGCCGACCACCACCTCGATGGCGTCGGCCTTGCGCAGATCGTCGGGGTTCATGCCGTAGCGCGACGGCAGCAGCTGATAGACCAGCGTCTTGGAGGAGATTCGTTCCTCCGGCGTCATGCCGCCATCGCCCGTCGTGGTGCTGGTGCCCATTTGCGTCGCGCCGCGGCCAAGCGCTTCCTTGGCATTGGCTGACAGCGAGCCGAAACTCATGCCGGCGATGGTGACGGGGATCTTCAGGTGGATCGGCTTCTTGGCGAAGCGGGTGCCGAGCACCACGTCGGTGCCGCATTTCTCGCGATAGCCTTCCAGCGGATAGCGCGAGATCGAGGCGCCGAGAAACAGCAGATCGTCGAAATGCGGCACCTTGCGCTTGGCGCCGGCGCCGCGGATGTCATAGATGCCGGTCTGCGCCGCGCGATGGATCTCCGCGACCGAATGCGGGTCGAAAGTCGCCGACCAGCGCGGCGGCGTGTAGAAAGGCGTGGAGCTCATCTGCAGCTGCTCTCATCAGTAAGCGTCGACATTGCCACCACTCCAATCGTCACCCCAAGGCTTGGCCTTGGCATGACGGGAATTGCTTGAGCGGAATTCCGCGTTAATAGGCATCAACATTGTCGACATGGAAGTTGTAGAGCTTGCGGGCGGAGCCGTAGCGCTTGAACTTGGCGGGATCGGCGGCGATGCCGGCGCGCTTCAGCAGCTTTGCCAGCTTCGCCAGGTGATGCGGCGTCATTTTCTTCTCGACGCAGTCCGCTCCCAGGCTTTCGACCTTGCCCCGCACATAGAGCCGCGCCTCGTAGAGCGAATCGCCCAGGTTCGCGCCGGCATCACCGCACACCACCAGGCTGCCGGCCTGCGCCATGAAGGCGCTCATCGCCCCGACGCTGCCGCCGACCACGATGTCGACGCCCTTCATGGAAATGCCGCAGCGGGTGCCGGCATCGCCTTCGATCACGATCAATCCGCCTTGACCCGTCGCGCCCGCCGCGGCGCTGGCATTGCCCTTCACGCGCACTTCGCCGGACATGATGTTCTCGGCCAGGCCCACGCCACACTGCCCGTTCACGACGATGGTCGCTTCCTGGTTCATGCCGCCGCAGTAATAGCCGATATGGCCTTCGATCTGGACCTCGATCGGCTGGTTAAGGCCGACGGCGCAGGCGTGCTCGCCATGCACGTTGACCAGCTTCCACAGGCGCTCGTTGGTGTCGGGGGGCAGTTTCTGCAGGCGGCTGTTGACCTCGCGCAGCGGCGTCTTCGACAAGTCGATCACGTTCATCTCAGTGGAGGCTCCAGGTGTAGACGGTCGCCGGCGCCGGTTCCCAGATCTTCGCCTTCTCGATGTTGGGCAGATAAGCGAGGGAGCGGAACTCGGACGCCATCGCCACCCAATCGTCATTCTCGGCGAGCACCGCCGGCTTGCAGGCGATGGCGTCGCGCACCACCGCGAAGCCGTCCTTGGTGCCCATGGTGAAGGTGAAGAAGCCGTCGAGGTCGGTGAGGCCCGCCTCCAGCGCTTCCTTGAGGCTGGCCCCTTCGCCGAGGCGATAGGCGAAATAGCGCGCGGCCACTTCCGAATCGTTGTCGGTGTCGAAGCTCTG
>DASYRS010000485.1:0-10041 GCA_036004205.1 Dongiaceae bacterium | reverse complement strand
CCTGCTCGATCTCGAAATCCTGCACCCAGGTCGAGATGATGTCGTCGCTCGGCAGTGTCAGTTGCGCCACGCGCTCGGGCGGCGCGATGTCGCTCAGCACCTTCTGCAGCGCCTTGCGCTGGCCCTCCAGCATCGCCTGGTCGCGCAGGGTCGCGATGTCGCCGGTGATGTCGACGTCGATGCCGGTGGCGGTGTAGACGTTGCCCGCCTGCGCCCATGCTGTGCCGGCCGAGAGCAGCAGCAGAAGCAGTGCCAGAAGCCCGCGGCAGTGCCGCCGGATGTTCCTCAATTCCATTGCAACGGGCCTCGAAATCCTTATTGTCCGGACCGCACAGCTTATAGCCCATCGTCCGGGAGGATGCCATAACCCGCCCACCGCAGGATGCCGGCAAATCGAGCCCCGGCAATGGCTTGACCTACCGCGAGGCGGGTGTCGACATCGACGCCGGCGAGGCCCTGGTGGAGGCGATCAAGCCGCTCGCCAAGTCGACGGCGCGCAGCGGCTCCGATGCCGGTTTGGGTGGTTTCGGCGCCTTCTTCGACCTCAAGGCCGCCGGCTATCGCGACCCGCTTCTGGTCGCCACCACAGACGGCGTCGGCACCAAGCTGAAGGTCGCGATCGAAGCCAGCAAGCATGACAGCGTCGGCATCGACCTGGTCGCGATGTGCGTCAACGACCTGGTGGTGCAGGGCGCCGAGCCCTTGTTCTTCCTCGACTACTTCGCGACCGGCAAGCTCGATGTGACGGCCGCCAGTTCCATCATCGCCGGCATCGCCGACGGCTGCAAACAGGCCGGCTGCGCGCTGGTCGGCGGCGAGACCGCGGAAATGCCGGGCATGTATGCCAAGGGCGATTACGACCTCGCCGGCTTCGCGGTCGGCGCGGTGGAGCGCGACCAGGCGCTGACCGGCGCCGACGTGAAAGAGGGCGACGTCATTCTCGGCATCGCGTCCACCGGCGTTCATTCCAACGGCTTCTCGCTGGTGCGCAAGATCGTCGAGCAATCGGGCCTCGGATGGACCGAGGCTTGTCCCTTCGAAACCCGCAAGTCGATCGGCGAAGCGCTGCTGACGCCGACCCGGATCTATGTGAAGAGCGTGCTGGCCGCCATCAAGGCGAAGGATGCGAAGGGGGCTGGCGTCAAGGCGCTGGCGCACGTCACCGGCGGCGGCCTGGTCGACAACGTGCCGCGCGTCCTGCCCGACGCGCTCCAGGCCGATATCGACGGCGCAAGCTGGAAATTTCCGGCGGTGTTTGGCTGGCTGATGAAGACCGGCGGCGTGCCGATCGAGGACATGGTGCGCACCTTCAATTGCGGCATCGGGATGGTGGCGGTGGTCGCGCCCGAGGCCGAGGCGCGCATCACGCAGGTGCTGAAGGATCACGGCGAAACCGTGCATCGCATCGGGGCCATCGCAAAGCGCGCGGCCGGCGCCGAGGGCTGTGTCGTGCGCAACACCGGCCATTGGTAGGAACTGCCTTGGGCGCGCCGCTGAACGTGGCTGTGCTGATCTCGGGCCGCGGCTCCAACCTGCAAGCATTGATCGATGCGTTCGGCCCGCACGTGGCCGACAGTCCGGTCAGGATCGCGTTGGTGCTGTCCAACCGGCCCGACGCGCCGGGGTTGGAGCGGGCCGCCGAGGCGGGCCTCAAGACCGAGATCGTCGATCACAAGGCGTTCACAAGCCGCGAGGATTTCGACGTGGCGATGGACCGCGAGATCCGCGCCGCGGGGGCGGAGTTCGTGGCGCTCGCCGGCTTCATGCGCCTGCTCACCCCGCAATTCGTGACCGCGTGGAAGGACAAGCTGATCAATATCCACCCGGCCCTGCTGCCGGCCTTTCCGGGGCTGGATACTCATAAGCGCGCGCTGGCGGCCGGCGTGCGCTTCCACGGCGCCACCGTCCATTTCGTCCGGCACGAGACCGATAGCGGCCCGATCGTCGCGCAGGCTGCCGTTCCGGTGCAGCCCGACGACGATGACAGCGCCCTGGCCGCGCGCGTGCTGCAGGCCGAGCATCGGCTCTATCCGCTGGCGCTGCGCCTGATCGCCGAAGGCAAGGTGCGCGTGGAGGATGAGCGCGCGGTCGTCACCGGCGCGCCTTTCGCCAATGGCGTGCTGTTCAATCCAGCATTGCCTTAGCCGTTGCGGCCAGCGTCGTCATTCCTGCGATGCAGTGCGGCGATCTTCGCCGCCGCGGTCTTGACCGCCGCCGACAAATCTCCATCGGTCGATCACTATGTCCTCGCCCTCAGCTGGGAGCCGGCCTTCTGCCAGTTCAACATGGACAAGCCGGAATGCCGCGACCTCGAGAACTCGGATTTCGCCGCCACCCATCTGGCGATCCACGGCCTGTGGCCCGACCTGCCCGAGAGCAAGCGGCTCCGGTATTGCGGCCTTGATCAGCATCTCGAACAGATGGATCGGCGAAACCGCTGGTGCGAATTGCCCGAACTGGAATTGAGCGCCAAGACCCGTGCCGATCTTGCAGCCGCCATGCCGGGCACGCGTTCATGCCTGGACCGGCACGAATGGACCGAACACGGCACCTGTGCCGGCGTCGATGCCGAGGGGTATTTTGCGACCACGCTACGCCTTGCCGCGGCGGTTCAGCGATCGGCTCTCGGCGATCTGCTGGCGGCCAATACCGGGCACGAGTTGCCGCGCCAAAGACTGATCGAGGCATTCGAAGCATCGTTCGGGCCGGGCGCCGGCAAAGCCTTGACGCTGCTCTGCGCGAAGCGACTGCTGATGGAGATCCGCATCACCTTGGAGCCCTCCGCCATGGCTGGCGAGCTGGGCGCGGAGGATCTGCGTCCGACCGCCGGCGGCACCGCCGGATCCTGCCCCGCCACCATCCTGATCGACCCGCTCGGCCCCTAGAGCGGTACTTTCCCAGATAGCCGCGGTCTTGCGGAAGGCCGCCGGCTCGGCTAGAAACCGGCTCAGTCGGAGCCATTATCGGAGCTTGCCTTATGGCCAGTGAACAGGACCAGCTTCTCGCCAGCCGCCAGGAAGGCTGGAAGGGTTTTTCGCGGTTCCTCTTCTGGGGCACCATCCACGTGGCGATCATCACGCTGATCGCGGCCCTGTTCTATATCAACGGCCCGTCGGTCGGCCTGACCATCTTTTCGGCGCTACTGGTGATCGGCGGCTTTTTCGTCACCGCCATCGCCCTCCTGCGCTCTTAAGTCGCGGGCGAGGCCCAAACAGCAACGGCGCCGGACATTCCGGCGCCGTTCGTCGTTTCCGCTTGGAAGGGTTCCTAGCCGACCAGCTCGATTCCGCTGAAAAAGAACCCGATCTCGATCTTGGCGTTCTCCGCCGAATCCGAGCCATGCACCGAATTGGCTTCGATCGATTCCGCGAAATCCTTGCGGATGGTGCCGGCCGCGGCGTTGGCCGGGTTGGTGGCGCCCATTACTTCGCGGTATTTGGCGACGGCATTCTCGCCCTCCAGCGCCTGCACCACCACCGGGCCCGAGGTCATGAACGCGCAAAGATCGTTGTAGAACGGGCGGGCGGCATGCACCTCATAGAACTTCTCGGCTTGGGCGCGGCTCAGCCACAGCCTTTTTTGCGCGATGATGCGCAGGCCCGATTCCTCGATCCGCGCATTGATCTTGCCGGTCAAATTGCGGCGCGTGGCGTCCGGCTTGATGATCGACAAGGTCCGTTCTTTGGCCATGTGTGCTTGCTCCTGTTGGCGAAACTGGCGCGGGGTTATATACAGTCCGCCGCCCAGCCGCAACGCGCATCTTGCGCCGCGAAAGGCCCGGAAAATCAAGCGCGAGCACCATGTTAACCATCACCGACCTGACCTGCCGGATCGCCGGGCGCCCGCTTCTCGAGGGCGCCAGCCTCGCGCTGCCCGGGGGCCATAAGGCCGGCCTGATCGGGCGCAACGGCACCGGCAAGACCACCTTGCTGAAGCTGATCGCCGGCGATCTGCATGCCGACACCGGCGAAATCCGCCTGCCCAACGGGACGCGGGTCGGCCGCATCGCGCAGGAAGCGCCGGACGGCCCGCAGACCCTGCTGGAGACCGTGCTGGCCGCCGATACCGAGCGGCAGAGCCTGCTGGACGAGGCCGAGCACGCCACCGACGGCCATCGCATCGCCGACATCCATCAGCGCCTGCACGAGCTGGAGGCGCATTCCGCGCCGGCGCGCGCGGGCGCGATCCTGCATGGCCTCGGCTTCGATGCCGAGGCGCAGCAGCGGCCGTGCAGCGACTTCTCCGGCGGCTGGCGCATGCGCGTTGCGCTGGCGGCCCTGCTGTTCCAGGCGCCCGATCTGCTGCTGCTGGACGAGCCGACCAACCATCTGGATCTCGAAGCCACCTTGTGGCTCGAGGATTTCCTCAAGCGCTATCCGCACACCATCCTGCTGGTCAGCCATGACCGTGATCTGCTCAACCGCGCGGTCGACAAGATCATTCACCTGCACGACCGCAAGCTCACGATGTACACCGGCGGCTACGACGATTTCGAGCATGCGCGCAGCGAGCGCCTGGCGTTGCAGTCCGCGGCGAAGGCCAAGCAGGACGTGCAGCGCAAGCACATGCAGGCCTTCATCGACCGCTTCCGCTACAAGGCCAGCAAGGCGCGCCAGGCGCAATCGCGCTTGAAGGCGCTGGCCCGCATGGAGCCGATCGCCGCGGTGGTCGAGGAGCGCGGCATCGAGTTCCAGTTCCCCGAGCCGGAGGAACTGGCGCCGCCCCTGATCGTGATGGACGAGGTCGCCGTCGGCTATGCGGCGGGCAAGCCCGTCGTCCAGAAGGTCAATCTGCGCCTCGATCCCGACGAGCGCGTGGCCTTGCTTGGCGCCAACGGCAACGGCAAATCCACCATGGCGAAATTGCTGGCCGGCCGCCTGCAGCCGATGCATGGCGAGCTGCGCCGCTCGCGCAAGCTGAAGGTCGGCTATTTTGCGCAGCACCAGACCGACGAACTGGATCTCGACGCGACGCCGCTGCTTTCGATGGAGCGGGTCGCACCCAAGCTGACGCCGGAGAAGTGCCGCGCGCATCTCGCGCAGTTCGGCCTCGACGTGCTGCGCGCGAATACCAAGGTCGGCAGCCTGTCGGGCGGCGAGAAGGCGCGGCTGCTGCTGGCGTTGATGAGCCATGGCGCGCCCAACATCCTGCTGCTGGACGAGCCGTCGAACCATCTCGACATCGATTCGCGCCAGGCCCTGGTGCAGGCGATCAACGAATTTTCCGGCGCAGTGGTACTGATCAGCCACGATCCGCACCTGATCGAGCTCACGGTGGATCGGTTCTGGTTGGTAAAGGACGGTCTGTGTCGCCAGTTCGACGGCGACCTCGCCGATTATCGCGACCTGGTGCTGGCGGAAGATCGCGCCGGCGCCGATCGCGGCTCGCGCTATCGCGCCCGCGATCCGGAGGAGCGCAAAGCCGGCCGCCGCGATCCGGAGGAGCGCAAATCCACGCGCCGCGATTCCGAGGATCGCAAATCCGCGCGCCGCAACACGTCCTCGACAGCGCACCCAGCCGAACTCAAGCGCCAGCTCGAGCAGTCGGCACTCGCCGTCGATAAACTGTCACAGGCTCTGGCACTGATCGAGAAGAAGCTGGCCGATCCCGCGCTCTATAACCAGCACGCGGACACCATCGCCGAGTGGCAGCGCAAGCACGCCGACGTTGCCAAGCGCCTGGCGGACGCGGAAAATGCCTGGCTGCGCGCGCAAGCATCCGCCGACAAGGCGAGCGCCTAGGACTGGTTGCTTACTGGTCCGCTGTTGCCACGATTCGGAGCGTCGTGTCAGTCTGCCGCGCGCGATGCTTGGTGCGCCCATGCCATTGATTTCTGCCGACGACGATAACACTGCAATCTTCGAAGGCTTGCCCGCCGATCTGCGCGCGCTCTTCGATTATTGGCGCGCCAAGCGCGCGGGCCGCAGGATGCCGTCTCGATCCGATCTCGATCCGTCGGAGCTCAAGACGCTGCTGCCCAGCATGATCCTGGTGGACGTGCTCTACGACGTCGCGGGCAAGCCCGATTTCGTCTATCGCCTGGCCGGCACGCGCGAGGTCGAGGTGCGGGGCGAGAATCCGACCGGCAAGCGCGTGGCGGAGGCGTTCTTCGGTCCGTCGCTGGAGAACGTGCTCGGCTGCTACCAGTCCGTCGTCGAGCGCGGCGAGCCATATCTGGACGACGATTACTTCCTGCGCGACGGCGACTACTTCGCCGACGAGGCCAACATCTTCCTGCCGCTGTCCAACGACGGCGAACGGGTCAGCATGATCCTGGTCTATACAGCCTACCGCCGGGTTCGCTAGCGCATCTTCCGCCGTGCGCAGGTCGGTCAACCCGCACTTGCGGCGGTCGGCACGTGCGTGCCAAGGTTGCCGATCTGCACGATAAGCAGAGCTGATGATGCCGCTGCTCTCGCCCGATCACGATCGCCCGGATGTGCTCGCCGGCGCGCCGCCCGATCTGCTCGAGATGTACGCCTATTGGCAGGGCAAGCGCGGCGGCCGACCGATGCCGGCGCGCGCCGACCTCGAACCGGGGGAGATCAAGCGCCTGCTGCCGGGCATCCTGCTGGTCGACGTGCGGCCGGCACCGGATGGAACGCTGGATTTCAGCTATCGCCTGGTCGGCACGCGCGAGGTCGACATGCGCGGCCACGACCCGACCGGCAAGCGCGTGGTCGACGCCTACTACGGCAAGTCGGCCGATGAGGTGACGGAATGCTACCGCCGCGTCGCGGAGAGCCGCTGCCCCTTCCTCGACGACGATTGCTATCATCTCCCGGGCCAGGAATGGTCGCCCTCCGCCAGCATCTATCTGCCGCTCTCCAGCGACGGCTGGCGGGTCAACATGGTACTGGTCTATTCCTCGTTCCGTTGGATCGCGGGCGGCTGGTCGCCCGACCAAGAGTAGGGAACGCAGGCATGCAACCGACCTTCAGCTTCACGTGCGACAAATGCGGCCAACTGCACGAAGGCTCGCCCAGCATCGCCTATGACATGCCGTTCCACTGGCATGCGCTGAAGCCCGACACCAGCACCGGCCAGTCGCGGCTCAGCGACGATTTCTGCAAGATCGAGGATCGCGACTATTTCATCCGTTGCATCCTCGAAGTGCCGATCCATGGCGTCGAGGAACCGTTCCTGTGGGGCCTGTGGGTCACGCAGAGCGCCGAGAATTTCCGGGACTATGTCAAGACCTTCCCCGATTCGCCGGAGCGCCAGACCTTCGGCTACCTGGCCAACCGCCTGCCCTTCTATCCCGAGACCGTCGACATGCATGCCAACGTCCATTGGCAGCCGGGAACCAGACGGCCGCTGGTCGAACTGAAGCCGGTCGATCATCCGCTGTTCCGCGACTGGTCGGAGGGCATCACGTGGGAGCGCGCGACCGAACTGGCCGCGCCTGCGTTCCATCCGCGCGACGATTGAGGGCGGGTTGAAAGCGCCGACGTCAATCAACCTCGTGATGACCGAGCGCAAGGATGTCGAAATCGACGACTGCCCGACATGCCGCGGCGTATGGCTCGACCGCGGCGAGCTCGACAAGATCATCGAAAGGAGCGCGGCGCAGAAGCAGCGCGCGCCCGCGCCTCAGCCGCAGCAGCACAGCCACGAAGGCTACGGCGAGCGCGGTGAATATGGCGAATGCGGCGAGCATGGCAGGGCCTCGCTTGAAACCAATAGGCTTTGCCATGGCGGTTGAGAAATGAGTTGGGCGATGAAGGCGGTATCCCGCCTTCACTCGCTGCGCGCCTTCTCTTCCCACTTCCCAGCCGGCGATTGCTGGAAATAGATCAGCTTGTGGCCCGCGTCCTTGTAGCTCTTCCAGCGCTCGCGCGCGGCGGCGACGGCGATGTCGTCGTTGCCGTCGAACATCTCGCACACCAGTGCAAAGTCTCCGCAGTCGGCGCGCGTCGCGCCGTCGCACAGGATCAGCAGCTTGGCCGCGTTCGGGTTCTCCGCCTCGGCGGTGAGATAGATTGGCTGCTCCGCTGCCGCACCGTCCTTGGCCGTGCCGTGCGGCAGGAAGCTGTCGGGCTTGTAGGTCCACAGATGCGCGGCCAGCGCCTCGACCCGCTCGGTCGAGCCGGCCATCACCAGTGTCCGATCACCCCTGCCATACGCGATCTCGAGGATCCTCGGCAAGGCATCCTCGAGACTCGCGCGCTGCAGGTGGTAGAAGCGGATTTCCGTCATGCCTCTTCGTAGTGGCTGGCGACCAGGTGGTCGAGCAGCCGCACGCCATAGCCGGTCGCGCCGCGCGGGGTGGTCGGGCTGTCCTTGTCGGCCCAGGCCATGCCGGCGATGTCGAGATGCGACCAGATCGTGCCCTTCTGCACGAAGCGCTGCAGGAACTCGGCGGCGGTGATGCTGCCGGCATTGCGGCTGCCGCTGATGTTCTTCACGTCGGCGGCGGGCGAATCCATCATCTTGTTGTAGGCGGCCCCCAGCGGCATGCGCCACAGCAGCTCGCCGGTCGCCTTGCCGCTTGCCTCGAGGTGCTTGGCGAGATCGTCATCGTTGGCGTACATGCCGCCATGGACGTTGCCGAGCGCGATCAGGATGGCGCCGGTCAGGGTCGCCAGATCGATCATCACCTTCGGCTTGAAGGTCTCCTGGCAGTACCACATGGCGTCGGCCAGCACGAGGCGCCCTTCCGCGTCGGTGTTCAGCACCTCGATGGTCTGGCCCGACATGCTGGTGACGATGTCGCCCGGCCGCTGCGCGCTGCCGGACGGCATGTTCTCCACCAGCCCCACGACGCCGACCGCGTTGACCTTGGCCTTGCGCGCGGCCAGGGCGCGCATGGTGCCGATGACGGCGGCGGAGCCCGCCATGTCCCACTTCATGTCTTCCATGCCGGCCGCCGGCTTGATCGAGATGCCGCCGGTATCGAAGGTCACGCCCTTGCCGACGAAGGCGATGGGCTTCTGCTTCGAATCCGCGCCGTTCCACTGCATGGTGACCAGCTGGCTCTCGCGCAAGCTGCCCTGGCCGACGCCGAGCAGGGCGCCCATGCCGAGCTTGGTCATTTCCTTGACACCCAGCACTTTGACCTCGACGCCAAGCTCGGCCAAGGTTTTCGCCTCCTTTGCCAGCGTCTCGGGATAGATCACGTTGGCCGGCTCGGACACCAGGTCGCGCGCGAAATTGACGGCATCGACCACCTTGTCCATCGGATTGAAGGCGCGCTTGGCTTCGGTTGCATCCGCCACCAGCACGTTGAAGTGCTTCAAGCTCGGCTTCTGTTCGGGCTTTTCCTTGGTCTTGTATTTGTCGAAGCGGTAGAACCGGAGCCGCGCGCCGTAGGCGACGTTGGCCGCGAATTCGGCCTCGTCCAGCTTCATGTCGCCGACCTGCTCGATCCAGACCGCCACCTCCTTCTCGCCGGTCCCGTTGAGTGCGGCGACCAGCCGGCCGCCGAGCGACTGTGCCGCCAACGCGTCGTATTTCGCCGGCGTCCCGATGCCGGCCACGATGATGCGCGCGACATCGACTCCCGCGGGTGCCAGAATGGTCAGGAACTCTTCCGCCCCGCCCTTGAACCGGCTGGCTTCCAGCGCCCGCGCGATGGCGCCCTTGGTCGCCTTGTCGAGCTGGCCGGCCAGCTTGCCCAGCTTGCGGCCGTCGGCGGCCAATGCGACCAGCGTCCCGGACGCCGGAATCTCGGGTTTTGCAAACGCGATTTTCATGAAAGACCTCTTGGACTGAAAGCTCTGAAACTTGGGGGCCGGACCGGCCGCGCTGAGGGCAACGGAATGGCTTCGGGGCACGAGTCTTTACAGGCTTTCCGGCCTCTGTCCAGCGCCCATGAGCGAGTCGATGGCGAGTCGGCGGAATTTGGCTAACGCCATGAAAAATGTAGACGATTGACGGCAACATGCTAGGTTAGCCCCGCCTTCTCGGGGGCAAAATGGGGCTGGCTGCGAGCCGGACGAGGACCCGGCGAATGGGTCCCGGTGACAGGGTATTGGGCGTGCGTTCTGGGGGGAGTGATCGTTCCATCGTGGCGGCGAAGCGACGCGGACTGACCGACAT
>DASYRS010000484.1:0-5063 GCA_036004205.1 Dongiaceae bacterium | reverse complement strand
ACGACGGCGACGATGGAGATGGTGCCGCCGGCATAGTCGGCGAAGCTCGGGATGGTGGCGGTGGCAATGACGAAAATGATCGTCATCCCGGCGAGCAGTATGTTGAGGGCGATCTCGTTCGGCGTCTTCTGGCGCTCGGCGCCCTCCACCAGCCTGATCATGCGGTCGAGGAAAGTCGAGCCGGGCGCGGCGGTGACGCGCACGCGGATCCAGTCCGACAGCACTTGCGTGCCGCCGGTGACGGCCGAGCGGTCGCCGCCCGCCTCGCGGATCACGGGCGCCGATTCGCCGGTGATGGCCGATTCATCGACCGAGGCGACACCCTCCGCCACCTCGCCATCGCCGGGGATGAGATCGCCGGCCCCGACCAGCACGAAATCGCCGGCATTGAGCTGCAGTGCCGAGACGACAGTGTATTTGTCGGAGGTGAGGCTGTAGAGCTGCTTGGCCGCCGCGTGGCTGCGGGTCTGGCGCAGCGCATCGGCCTGAGCCTTGCCGCGCCCTTCCGCCACCGCTTCCGCGAAATTCGCGAACAGGACCGTCAGCCACAGCCAGAACACGAGCTGGCCGGAGAACAGCAGATCGCCGCCGCTCCACGCATCGCGCAGGAACAGGATGGTGGCGACGATCGCGACCGCCTCCACCGCCAGCATGACCGGGTTGTGCCACAGGATCGTCGGATCGAGCTTGCGGAACGAGTCGAAGCCAGCCTCGATCAGGATCTTGGTATCGAACATCGACGGCGTGCGTGATTTCTTGGACATATTAGTTCTCTTCCTTCTGCCCCCCTTGTGGGGGAAGGGGTGCTCCGTGCAGGGTCGTGCTCATGTGTCTTCCGGTCATCAGAACAGCGTCCCGCTCAACATCGCCAGGTGCTCAACCACCGGGCCCAGCGCGAGCGCAGGCAGGTAGGTCAATCCGCCGACGATCAGCACCACGCCGACCAGCAGGCCGATGAACAATGGCCCATGGGTCGGGAACGTGCCGGCGCTGACCGGCGCGCTTCTCTTGGCCGCCAGCGAGCCGGCGATGGCGATCATCGGCACGATCATCAGGAACCGTCCCACGAACATCGCGATGCCGCCGGTGGTGTTGTAGAACGGCGTGTTGCCGGTGAAGCCCGCGAACGCGCTGCCGTTGTTGCCGGTGCTCGAGGTGAAGAGATAGAGCAGCTCCGAGAAGCCATGCGGTCCGGCATTGAGCATGCTCTTCACGCCGTCCGGCCAGATGAAGGCGATGGCGCTGAAGCCGAGGATCGACAAGGGCAGGATGAGGACGGCGAGCATGGTCATCTTCATCTCGCGCGCTTCGATCTTCTTGCCGACATATTCCGGCGTGCGGCCGACCATCAACCCCGCGATGAAGACCGCCATGACGGCGAACAGCAGCATGCCGTAGAGTCCGGCGCCGACGCCGCCCACGATGACTTCGCCCAATAGGATGTTGACGAGAGGAACCGCGCCGCCCAGCGGCGTGAAGCTGTCATGCATGGAATTGACCGCGCCGCAGGATGCATCGGTGGTGACGGTCGCGAACAAGGCGGAGTTGGCGATGCCGAAACGCACCTCCTTGCCTTCCATGTTGCCGCCCGATTGCAGCGCGCTGACCTGCTGGTCGATTCCGAGCGAGGCGAAGGCCGGGTTGCCGCCCGCTTCCGACCAATAGGCGACCGCAACGCCGATCAGGAACATCACGCCCATGGCGGCCAGGATCGCCCAACCCTGGCGCTGGTCGCCCACCATGCGGCCGAACACATTGGTCAAGGCGGCGCCGAGCGCGAAGATCGACACCATCTGCACGAAGTTGCTGAGGGCGGTCGGGTTCTCGTACGGGTGCGCGGCGTTGGCGTTGAAGAAGCCGCCGCCATTGGTGCCCAGCATCTTGATCGCGACCTGCGAGGCGACCGGTCCCTGGGCGATGGTCTGCTGCGCGCCGTCCAGGGTGCTGGCGGCGACATAGGGATCGAGATTCTGCGGCATGCCCTGCCACACCAGGAACAGCGCGAACACGATGCAGATCGGCAGCTCGATATAGAGGCAGCAGCGCGTGAGATCGGTCCAGAAGTTGCCGATGCCCTGTGCCGAGCGCCGTGCGAAGCCGCGGATCAGCGCGACCGCCAGCGCGATGCCGGTGGCCGCCGATGCGAAGTTGTGCACCGTGAGCCCCGCCATCTGGCTGAAATAGCTCAGGGTCGCTTCACCGCCGTAATTCTGCCAGTTGGTGTTGGTCGTGAAGCTGATGGCGGTGTTGAAGGCGAGATCCGGCGCGACGTTGCCGAGGCCTTGCGGATTGAGCGGCAGCCAGGCCTGCAGGCGCAGGATCGCGTAAAGCAGGAAGAAGGTCGCCGCGTTGAACAGCAACATGCCGAAGGCATAGGCCAGCCAGTGCTGGTCCTCGTTCTCGCGTATGCCGCAGATCGCATAGATCGCGCGCTCGACCGGGCGCAACACCGGCGACAAGAACGTGCGCTCGCCGCCGAACACCTTGGTCATGTAAAGCCCGAGCGGCTTTACCAACACCAGCACGACCGCGACAAACAAGGCGATCTGCAGCCATCCATTCCAGGTCATGTGAGTCTTCCTAGAGCTTTTCCGGCCAGATCAGCGCGTAGGTCATGTAGACCAGCAGGAACCCGGCCACGCCGGCGCCGAGGATGGCATCGAGGGTCATCGGTCGTTCCTCAGACGTTGGCGCAGGCGCGCGCGTAAAGAAGCGCGCCCAGGAACAGGGCGGCGCCCAAAATCACGAACACAAGGTCAAGCATGGGCCTCATCCCAATCCGTCCAGTCATGGGGACAAGGTGGGATAAAGGCCCGTAAAGCCGCGAGACGGATTTGCCCGGCGGGGCATAAAGCCGGCGTAAAGATTTGCGGGATTGGCCGCTCTAGTTCAGCAGGTCGGCGGCGGCCCGGCGGTCGATTTCGAACACCCGGCTCAGATGCTTGGCCGCGCGATAGTGGTTAAGGGCGTCCAGGGTCCGGCGGCCGACCAGGCCGTCGATCGGGCCGGGGTCGAACCCAAGCCTCTGCAGCCGGCTCTGCAGGTGGCGAATGTCGTCGGCGGTCATCGGTTCGGCGGCCGCTTCCGCACCGATCTTCTGGAGATCGAGGTCGGGAGCGCCGGGCGCCGCCTGCGCGCTCACGGTGACGTCGGGAACCCGGAGGAACCGGTCGGGCATAACCTGGCTGCCGAGCCACGCGGCCAGGCTGGCGGCGCAAACCAGAAAAACCGATCCGGCGATGCGGTCCAGGGCGATTGCACGATCGCCGATCGAAGGGCCGCCGCGCAGGCGGCGACAGGTCAAGGTTTGGAGGTCGGTCGTGAATTGCCGAGCGGAACCGGAAGGCGGGAAGCGAGGGCCCATGACATCGCCACCATGCCCATGATGGGCACGACGCAAACACGGGCCTCGCCTTTCAGTTCCCGCCATTCGCGCGGAAACGTGCGGAAAAGTTGAATTCATTGGCGCGCCGTGATTGCATGGATGCCATCCGACCGAATGACCAGCGTGCAACCCGTTACAATGGGGGACGACCATGGTTGGGACGGCGATCGACCGGGCCAAGACGGGCCGGCTTGGGACCTTTCGAAAACTGGGAATGATCATCGGCGCCGGCCTGGCAGCCGTCGTGGGTGGAGCCGCCGATGGGCACTGCGGCAGCATCCTTGACCGCATCAAGGAGAGCGCCGAAGTCAGGCTCGCCTACCGGCAGGACGCGGCGCCGTTCTCCTATGAGGTGGACGGCAAGCCGGCCGGCTATTCGGTCAATCTTTGCCTGGAAGTCGTCGCGGCGCTGCAGCACGACCTCAACCTGCCGAAGCTGACGGCCAGCTTCGTGCAGGTCACGGCGGAGAACAGATTCGACGCCATCACGCAAGGGGCGGCGGATCTGTTGTGCGAGGCGACGACGGCGACGCTCTCGCGGCGCGAAAAGATGGATTTCTCGATCGCCACCTTCGTCAGCGGGGCCAGCCTGGTGATCCAGCCGGACGGCCCGACCAGCGTCGACGCTCTGGGCGGCAAGAAGGTCGGCGTGCTGGGCGGGACGACGACCAAGGAAGCGCTCGAGCTCACGTTGAAGGAGCACAACATCGCCGCCGAGGTGGTGGTCGTGAAGACCCACGACGAGGGCTTCGAGTTGCTGGAAAAGGGCGAAATCACGGCCTATTTCGGCGATCGCACCATCCTGGAAGATCGCCTGCGCCGCATCGCCGCCGACAGTCATCTGCTGCTGGCGGATAACTATCTGACGATCGAGCCGTACGCCCTGGCCATGCCGGTCGACCACGATTTCCGCCTCGCGGTCGACCGTGCTCTCAGCCATCTGTTCCGCAGCGGCGGCATGGTCAAGGTGTTCCGCAAATCGTTCGACGAGAAGGCCAAGCCCTCCGATCTGATCAAGATGCTGTCTCGGGTGTCCGGCCTGCCCGACTAGGTAGGGTGCAAAACTCACTGTGCGGGGAGTAGACTGGCTCCGACCTCTCGAGGGACGGAGCGGCCATGCAGAGCGACGACCCGATCATCCGACCCGCGCGCGAAACGGATTTCGCGCAATGGCTGCCTTTGTGGCAGGGCTATCAGGAATTCTATCGCGCGCGCATCCCGGAAGAGGTGACGCGCACCACCTGGAAACGTTTCTTCGATCAGGCGGAGCCGGTCCACTGCCTGGTGGCGGAGCGCGATGGCAAGCTGATCGGCCTCGCGCATTACCTGTTCCACCGCTCCACCTGGCTGGCGGAGCGCGCCTGCTATCTCAACGATCTGTTCGTCGACCCCACCGGCCGGCGCCACGGGGTCGCGCGCAAGATGATCGAAGCGGTCTATGACGCCGCCGACAAGGCCGGGGCACCCAAGGTTTATTGGCTGACCCACGAAAGCAACGCCGCCGCCCGCCTGCTCTACGACCAGGTGGCGCGCCATAGCGGCTTCATCCAATACGAACGCGGCTGATTTTCCGTCATAATTTCAAGCCTATTGCGTTGATATAAATACCCTATTACTCTATTCAATGAATGGCCATTCATTGAATCCTAAAGCGAGGCGCCTATGAAGAGCTCAGCCC